>JAZLCC010000056.1:0-6894 GCA_045614065.1 Eubacteriales bacterium
GGTAGATATCTCTCAGCTTAAGTAATATAGAAAAATAATATAAAAAACTCTTGCATTCGATAGTATGCAAGAGTTTTTTTGTTCGTTCTATTGACATTACAACGCTGTTATGATATAATCATAAGGCTTGTAAATTAAGAATTAAAATACAGAAAAAGGTAAAATTATGGAAAATTCAACAACAAAACGAAGCTCCTTTACGGGTAAGATCGGTTTCGTTCTCGCGGCGGCGGGCTCGGCGGTCGGACTCGGTAATATTTGGCGCTTCCCATACCTTGCTGCACAATATGGCGGAGGTATCTTTCTTCTCGTTTACGTTGCTCTCGCGGTTTCTTTTGGATTCGTACTTATGATGGCTGAGATTTCTATTGGAAGAAAAACCGGAAAGAGCGCAATAGCCGCTTTTGGCTCGCTTGACAAGAGATTTACTTTCGTAGGCTGGCTTGCCGCTATAGTACCTATGATAATACTGCCGTACTATTCGGTTATTGGCGGTTGGGTAATGAAATATATTTTTGGATGCGCTACCGGTTCTGCCTTTTTGGACCAGTCGAATGGCGGAAGTTATTTTGGTAATTTTATAGGTGGAACATGGGAGCCTCTCATTTGGTTTGGCATTTTCGCACTTATAACCGCTGTGGTTGTATTCTTTGGAGTTGAAAAGGGCATCGAGAAGTTCAGCAAGTTTATGATGCCTGTTTTGATCGTCTTTATTATCGGCATTGTAATCTATATTCTTTGCACTACCGACGGTATATGGGGTGGCGTGAAATATTATTTAATGCCTGATTTTTCAAAGTTTTCAATAATGACGGTTGTAGCGGCGCTCGGACAGCTCTTTTACTCAATGTCGCTTGCCATGGGAATTATGATAACCTTCGGCTCTTATATGAAGAAGGATATCAGCATAGAAAAGTCTATACATCAGGTTGAGATCTTTGACACGGGTGTGGCTATTCTTTCGGGACTTATGATAGTTCCCGTTGTATTTGCATTGTCTCCCGAGAATATAGAAAAATCGGGCCCCGGCCTTATGTTTGAGGTTCTTCCCAGCGTATTTGAAAAAATGCCCGATAATGGACGTATAGTAGGTACGGTATTCTTCATTATGGTATTGCTTGCCGCTCTTACGTCGTCTATATCCCTTATGGAAACCATAGTTTCTATAATTATGGATAAGACAAAGCTTTCGAGAAAGATCAGTTGTCTTATAGTTTTTGGTGGAGTTCTTCTTTTGGGCGTTCCGTCAGCGCTTGGATTTAACGTGTTGAGTTGGGTACAAATAATTCCTAAGATGGATATACTTACCTTCTTTGACTTTATCAGTAATAGCGTTATAATGCCTATTGTAGCTATTATTACTTGTATTTTTGTTGGATATTTTATAAAGCCCAAGACGATAATTGAGGAAGCGGGTATTGAAAATAAGCCTTTTACAGCAAAGATGTTTACCGTAGTAATCAAATATATAGCACCCGTTTGTCTTGCTGTAATTCTTTTTTCATCCGTTATTCAGGCGCTTGGAATAAATATGCCGATCATAAACCCTGCGAAGCCTGAGACGGTTAGCATAGAGGAAGTAATTACCGATGCATCTGATTTAGAGCTATCTGATTTGGATGATGTGATTATCAAATCATAAACGTAAAAATAAAAAGCTATCTCAACCTTGATTGAGATAGCTTTTTGCTTTATATTTCAATTAATTCCTTGGGGCTCTTTGTAAAGTCATAAACAGCTCCGTCGGAGTTTATCAATACCATATCCTCGATGCGGCAACCGAATTTGCCCTCAAGATAGATTCCCGGCTCAATCGTTACCACGTTTCCTGCCGTTAAAAGAGAGGAGGAAATCGAGCGGGGGGAGAGATTCGGCTTTTCGTGAATAAACATTCCAACGCCGTGCCCAAGGCTGTGTCCAAACGCCTTGCCGTAGCCCTTAGCGGTAATTATATCGCGCGCAAGAGCATCTGCATCCTTGCAGGGCATACCGAGAGTTATTTTTTCGAGTGCGTTCTTTTGCGCCGTAAGCACCGTGTTGTAGACGTTTTTAATTTCATCGTCGGCCTTGCCGATAACAATTGTTCTCGTCATATCCGAGCAATAACCGTTGTATTTTGCGCCGAAATCCATAGTCAAAAATCCGTTTTTGAGCTTTATATCTCTCGGCACGCCGTGGGGCAGAGAGGATGCATCGCCCGAAACCGCAATAGTCTCAAATGCGGGAGATTCTGCGCCGTTCTTTTGCATAAAATAATCAAGCTCCAAGGCAACGTCGCGCTCGGTTAAAGAGGCTTTGTTTTGTGAAATAAGCTCGACGATATGAGAAAAAGCCGCATCGGTGATGGATTGCGCTTTTTTGATGCGCTCTATCTCGTAGTCAAGCTTTATCGCTCTTTGTGAGAGCAAAAGCTCCGATGCGCCCGAACGCAGAGTGGCAATATCCTTTGCTCTTTGCGAGAAGAGCTCGAATTGCTTAAGGCTTATGTCGGTCTCCTCAACGGCAACTGTGCGCATATTTTCGGCCTTTATAAGCTCTGCAATGGCATCTGCCATAGAGCTTTCGGGGCAGAGTATAGAAAAGCCCGTAACCGAGCCTTTTATGGCTTCCTCGTAGCGAAAATCGGTTAGAATATAGCTTTTATCTTGACCTACAAGAATATATCCGTCGCTAAAATGGAAATCGCAAAGGTAGCGTTGATTGATCTCGCTTGAAATTATTGCGCCGTCAAATCCGCCCTCTGCGAGAGATTTTTTGAATCTTTCAAGCTGAGTCATTTTTTAGCATTCTCCCACATCTTTTTCATAGCCAAGGCGTCTTCTGCTTGCGTTCCGTCGGATTCGGATATAATGCGTGGGCAAACGCCCTCGCGGATTATAGCCTCGGCGAGAGGCTCAAAATCGGGGCCGTAGATTGTGTCCGCAAAGGTGAGATGGCGCTTTTCGCCTGCGGTCGTGTATTCTATTTTCGAAAAATGACAGTGGAGATTGTATGCGTACTCGTCGCCGAGTGCGTTTGCGATCTTGTCAAAGACCTCGCGGTAGCTGTCAACGCTTGGGAAAGCGCCGCCGATATTTCGAGCGTTAAGGTGTCCAAAATCAACCACGGGGTGGTATTTCGGAGATATCTTGCAAAGCTCTATAACCTCGTCGAGAGTGCCGAGCTGATTTATTTTGCCCATAGTCTCGATACCCATACGAATATCGGTCTCTCCATTAACCTCGAGATTTTTGTAGAGGGTGTCGGATGCGAGAAGCATAGCCTCTTCACGGCTTATTTTTGCAGCACTGCCTGCGTGTATAACGATCGTGTCTGCACCCAAAAGCTCGGACGCCCAAAGCGAACGGCTTATATAGTCGATGCTCTTAAGACGCTTTTCGGGAACGGTTCCCGAAAGTGAGATGAAATAGGGCGTGTGAAAGGACATAAGAACTCCGTGCTCGCGTGCGGCATCGCCGATTTTTTTGAGCGTTGCCTCGCCTGCGTTAAGTCCGTTTCCCGCCTCAAATTCATATGCGTCGAGACCGCGGAGCTTTATCCATTCAGGTGCTTGAACGGTTGATTTTTTGCCCTCGGCGTAAAAGGAGTCGGAGTTTCCGCCCGTGCCGAAGGTGGGATGATCTATCTTTTTCATGGTGATTATTATTTGCCTTTCTTTTTGTAATATCTTGCTATAAAGGGCTTTTCAAGAAGCCTTTTGAAACGGAAGAACAGTGATTTTTTATCCTTGATAGGCGGTACGATAAGCGATATCATATCGAGCCTATGAACGGCTAACGCATCGGTAAGGAGCTGATCTCCAAGCCCTGCGCACTCGTTTGGTGTTACTCCCATTTGCTCGATGGCATTAAGAATTGCCTTGCGAGAGGGCTTCTTTGCATCGGGAAAAGCCAAAAGGCCCAAGGATGCGTTGTATTTTTCTATTCGGTCGGGAGAGTTATTTGAGATAAGAGCCGATTTTATTCCGCTATCCGAGAGAGCTTTGAACCAATTTACGGTTTTTTCGTCGGGTAGCTCCTGTTCGTAGGGCGCAAGCGTGTTATCGACGTCGATAACGAGAGCACGAATACCGAGCGATTGTAAAAAATCGGGAGTTATATCGGTAAATTTTGGAAAAATATAGTCGGGAGTCAAAAGATAATTAAGCGTATGTTTTTTCTTGTTCATAATATTTTTATCCGTTTAAATATAATTATATCAGTATAATTTTAATATAACACACGGTATTTGTCAAGAGAAAAAGGGCGGAGAAAGATTTTAAATAAAAAAGTTTGAAAAATATTTAAAAAAGTATTGACAAACGCAAAAGTTTATGATATTATATTATAGCGTTGAAAAAGACAATATGCGAGTGTAGTTCAATGGTAGAATTCCAGCCTTCCAAGCTGGCCGCGTGGGTTCGATTCCCATCACTCGCTCCAAACAAAATGCCGCATTTATGCGGCATTTGTTGAGTAGGTGCCTTTAGCTCAGCTGGATAGAGCAACTGCCTTCTAAGCAGTAGGTCGGGGGTTCGAGTCCCTCAAGGCACGCCACTTATGGTGGGATTGGCGCAGTTGGTTAGCGCGTCAGGTTGTGGCCCTGAAGGCCGTGGGTTCGAATCCCATATCTCACCCCAATAAAAAAAGCCTATTGCGAGAGCAATAGGTTTTTTTATTACAAATATTTTGTGTTTTCTCGTCAAAAAACTTGAAAAAACGACTAAAATATGATATAATAAATCAGATATAATTTTTACCTTTTATGGGAGATTTTTTATGACCGCTAAACATAAAAAGACGCTTCGCGCGTTTGTTAGAATATTTACTTTTATTTTAGTGCTCTCTATGCTTCTCGTTGGATGTGAGGAAGAGGCGCCCAAGCGCAATTTCCCCGATTACAATTCAGGCTCCAACGGTGGAAATGCGGGCGGAAACAGCAATTCGAACAGTATAAAGCCTAACTCTCAGGTGAGCGGTGGCACGCAGAGCGGTTCGAATTCGAGCTCGAATACAAATTCCAATACGAGCCCTAATACAAATAACAATTCGAGCAGTTCGGGCAAAAAGCGCGTTGCTATTACCTATGATGACGGACCTCACAACGTTCGCACCAAGGCTATTGTGGACGAGCTTGCAAAGTACGGCTACCACGCAACCTTTTTTGTGGTAGGCAACCGTGTTGACGGTGAGGCGTACAATGGCGCATCTGCGGTTCAGTATGCGGCAAGCAAGGGAAATGAGATAGCTATTCACGCATATACGCATAACAAGTATTACGACACCTGCTCAAATTCCGAGTACAAGGCAGAAATAGAGAATACCTATGACGCTATAAAAGCGGTAGTTCCTACAGCAAAGGTCAAGCTTATGCGCCCCGTAGGCGGACGTATAACCTCCGAGAGAACGCAGAGCTCGGATTATGCCGTTATTATGTGGAGCGTTGATTCAAACGACTGGAAATACAAGAGCGAGGGCGACGGCAACGTGCAGACTATCGTAAACAACGTAATGTCGCAGGTTCAGGACGGAAGCATAATTCTTATGCACGACATCTATGAAAATACATATCTTGCAAGCAAGGATATTCTTAAGCAGCTTCACGATCAGGGCTACGAGGTAGTAACGGTTAGTGAGCTTCTCGGAAATCCTAAGGCCGGCGTAAAGTACAGCAAGGCAAGCTAAAAAATCAAAAAACAATGCAAAAATTAGGGCGATCTATCGGTCGCCCGTTTGCGTTTTTAAATAAGGGATCTAACGATGAAAAAAAGACATGTAAATATACCGATATTCATTCCGCATCTCGGTTGCCCCAATGCTTGCGTATTTTGCAATCAAAGGACAATTTCGGGACACGGAGATTTTAAAATAGAGAGCGTGCGCGACGAGATAGAGTCGGCTTTGTCAACTCTTTCGCCCGACACCGAGCGAGAGATAGCGTTTTTCGGTGGCTCGTTTACGGGAATTGATCGCACTCTTATGATAGAGC
This sequence comes from Eubacteriales bacterium, assembly GCA_045614065.1. Classification (GTDB taxonomy): domain Bacteria; phylum Bacillota; class Clostridia; order Oscillospirales; family CAG-272; genus HGM12713. The sequence goes on from JAZLCC010000056.1 coordinate 5,968, forward strand.
TTCTTGATATGGCGGAGAGCTACGTTAAGAGGGGGCTTGTTAGCGAGATAAGGCTTTCCACACGCCCCGATTATATCGATAGCGAGATACTTGATATTCTCTTGCAATACAGCGTTCGCACAATTGAGCTTGGACTTCAAAGCCTTAACGATGACGTGCTTTTCGCATCAAAGAGGGGGCATAATACCGAGTGCGCCATATCTGCCTGCAAGCAGATAAAGGAGAGGGGATTTAACCTTATAGGGCAGATGATGATAGGCTTGCCAAGGTCAAATTCCGATACCGAGATAAAGACCGCCGAGCTTATTTGCAAGCTTTGCGCCGACGGTGCTCGAGTTTACCCCACGGTGGTCTTTGCAGATACCGAGCTATCTCTTATGATGCAGAGTGGTGAATATGAGCCGCTTAACACCGAGGAAGCCGTTGAGCGCACGAAAAACGTGCTTGCTATCTTTGATCTACACGGTGTGCCTTGCATAAGAGTCGGACTTTGCGCATCCGAGAATTTAAGGGATGCAAGCCTTGCAATTGCGGGCGCTACGCATAGCGCTATAGGTGAGATGGCTATGAGCGAGCTTTTTTACGATAGGATATGCGATGAGCTTGATAAACGAGGTATTTTTGGCGGCGAGCTTAAAATTTTTGTGCCGATGGGAGCTACCTCAAAGGCAATAGGACAAAAGAAGAAAAATAAGGAAAAAATTTGCAAAAAATATTGCCTTACATCGCTAAAAGTGCTTGAAAAAAATGAGCTTTTGGGGTATAATATAATATTAGAGCATAATAATTAAATTTGTAGAGATTTTTGCTTTTTATATAGCACTCGGGGCGATAAGCTCGCCAGTAAAGCGCTATTTTAAGTAACGATTTTTCAGGAAGGAGATATAGGGTGTATCTTAAATCACTTGAAGTACAGGGCTTTAAGTC
>JAZLCC010000057.1:0-9248 GCA_045614065.1 Eubacteriales bacterium
AACGCAAAGAGCTTGCTCGGCGTGCTTTCTCTCGGTATAGCACAGGGAATGTCGATTGCTATCGTAGCAGACGGTGCAGACGAGAGCAATGCCGTTGATAGTCTTGTCAATCTTATAGAGACCGGATTAGTTGAACAGGTATAAAATAAAAAGGGGTTGCATCAAAATCGAGCGACCCCCTTATTTTTATTAAAATTTACCGAAAGGAGATTATTATGCCGCAAACGCAGAAAAAGCTTGACGAATTATTAAAAAAAGCTAACGATTTGCCTCTTACGCCCGGCGTGTATATAATGAAGGATAAAAGCGGAACGATAATCTACGTTGGTAAATCTCGTAAGCTTAAAAACCGTGTTTCACAATACTTTCAAAACAACAAAAAGAATTATAAAACCTTGCGAATGGTTTCTGCCGCAGAGGATTTTGAATACATTCTTTGCAAAACCGAAATTGAGGCACTCTCTCTTGAAAATACTCTTATAAAAAAGCATACTCCTAAATACAATATAAGACTTAAGGATTCGAAATCCTATCCATATATAAAAATTACCGATGGAGAATATCCGAGAATAATTTTTACAAGAGAGCGAAATGCGGACAAGGGAAAATATTACGGCCCGTTTTCGGGAAATTCAATTGCCTATTCGATACTTGAAATTATTCATAAATCAATGGGGATTCCAAGATGTAAAAAGAAATTCCCACAGGACATCGGCAAAGGTCGCCCGTGTCTTTATTATCAGCTCGGACAGTGCTGTGGGCTTTGTACAGGCGATTTTTCAAAAGAGGATTACCTCTCACTCATAAATTGCGCTCAAGGGCTCCTAAAGGGAAATATTAGTGTCGCAAGCGCTCTTTTAGAGGATCAAATGATGGATTTTGCCGAGAAAGAGAATTTTGAGGCTGCGGCAAAGTGCAGAGATACCATTAAAGCATTAAAAAGCTTGAATGAGAAGCAAAGTGTCGTAGCATCTCCCGATACTAATGCCGACGTATTCGGATTTTTTGAGGACGATTATGCAGCTTGTATGTCGGTGATGTGCATTCGCAACGGTGTTGTTAATGATAAGACCGATTTTATTTTTAATAATGATGCTATAACTGACGGCGAGGCACTGTCTGCGTTTTTAATAGATTACTATATCGAAAAGGATCATGCCCCCAAATCCGTGATACTTTCTTTCGATCTCGAGGAAAGCGAATTATCCGATATAGAAGCATTTCTATTGGATAAGTATGAGCATAAGGTTATCGTGAAAAAGGCCGAGAGAGGTAATCTAAAGTCGCTTGCCGACGTCGTTCGCGAAAACGCCGCGGAGAAGATACGTCAGCAAAAGATTCAAAATCAAAAGGATGAGAATTTGCTTATATCGATAGCAGAGCTTCTTAAGCTTGAAACCCTACCCGAAAGAATAGAGGCGTACGATATCTCGAATATCGGAAGTGAGAATATTACCGCGGGAATGGTCGTTTATAAAAACGGACATCCATCTAAAAAGGATTATCGTATATTCAATATGAAAGAGGTTAGCGGAAAGCCGGATGACTATGCTTCTATGCAAGAGGCGATAAGGCGAAGGATAAAGCGCCTTAAGGAAGCCGAACAATCATCTTTTGGTGAATACCCTGACCTTATGCTTATAGACGGCGGTAAAGGCCATATCTCAGCTGTGAAGGAAGTACTTTTTGAAGAAGGCATCAACATTCCTGTTTTCGGAATGGTAAAGGACGATTTTCATAAAACCCGTGCTCTTTGTACCGACCGAGAGGAGATAAATATAGCGCGCGAGCAGACTATCTATACTTTTATATATAAAATCCAAGAAGAAGTTCATCGCTTTACGGTGAATAAGGTTATGACATCAAAACGTTCAAGTCTTACGCACTCCTCGCTTGAAAAAATAGACGGCATAGGTCCTGCAAAGGCTAAAAAGATACTCAAAGCATTCGGCTCGTATTCGGCGGTTAAAAGCGCAAGCGAGGATGATCTTCGCGCGGTAAAGGGAATAAGCGCAACCGATGCATCAAAAATCTATCAATATTTTAGAACAAAGGGATAAATCAAATGCGAATCATAACAGGAACAGCAAAGGGAACGGTTTTGAAAACCTTGGCAGGAGACGCCACTCGTCCTACTGCCGAAAGAGTTAAAGAGGCAGTATTTTCAATGCTCCAATTTAACATTGAGGATAGAGCGGTGCTCGATCTTTTTTCGGGCTCGGGGCAAATGGGACTTGAAGCCCTTAGCCGTGGAGCAAGCTCGGCTATCTTAGTAGATAAATCTCGTGATGCTGTAAAAATAATCGAGGATAATGCCAAAAAGACACGACTTTTTGAAAAGTGCACGATAGTTCAATCGGATTATCTTGATTTTATTAAGCGTAACGCCGGTAAAAGGTTTGACATAATAATTTTGGACCCACCGTATGCTAAAGGCTTTTATGTCCCTGCGCTTAAAGCCATGCTTTCGTGCGATATGATAAAAAGAAGCTCTATTATAGTTTGTGAGAGCGGAGCCGAGGAAATTTTTGGCGACGACGTTGATTTAAGATCCAAGCTTACAATAGTTAAGCAAACAAAGTATGCAAGCACTTATATAACGCTTTTGAGCTTGGCGGAAGAGGATGAAAATGATTAAAAAGAATAGTATCGCAATCGTTCCAGGTAGCTATGATCCTATCACGAACGGCCATATATACGTTATAAACGAGGCAAGAAAGCTTTACGACAAAATATACGTTGCGGTAATGATCAACGCCGAGAAAAAATATACGTTTACCCTTGAAGAACGAAGGTCGATTGCCGTTGCCGCCATTGGTGATCTTGATAACGTTGAGGTTATTTCGTATGAAGGATGGCTTTATGAGCTTGCAAACAGCTTGAACGCCGACGCTATCGTTAAAGGTTATAGAAACGACGCTGACGTGGAATATGAGCAAAAAATGGCTGAATTTAATAAGGCTTACGCTCCAAATGCCGAAACTGTTTTGATAAAATCCGATGAAGCATTAATAGACGTAAGCTCAACTCTTGTGCGTCAAAGGATAGCTTCGGGAGAGAGTCTTGAAGCGTTTTTGCCTAAAGCCGCTATTTTAGAAATAGAAAAAATTTTAAAAATAAAATAGGGTATAACTCCAAGCCAAAAAAAACACCGCCTTGCTATTCGATAGTAAAGCGGTGTTTTTGTTATTTATTGCTTTGTGCGGGGGATATATTAAAGCAAAATACAAATAAGCCCGTTGCTTCCCTCGTTGATAATTCTTTCAAGGGTTTCGGAGAGCTTTCCGCGGGATTCTTCGGGCATATGCTCAAGCTTTGAGTAAAGACCGTCATTTATAAGCTCATATAGAGTTTTACCGAACATATTTGAATTCCAAAGCTTTTGAGGATCCGCTTCGAATTCGGAAAGCATATATTTAACCATTTCTTCGGATTGTTGCTCTGTGCCAACAATGGGATTTATTTCGGTTTTAATATTTGCACGAATCATATGTATCGATTCCGCAGAGGCGGAAAGCTTAACGCCGTATCCACCGTTTTGCTTGATGATCTCAGGCTCTTCAAGCTTCAACTCATCTCTTGTGGGCATAACGATTCCGTAGCCCTTTTCCTCGGTCATTTTTAAAGCTTCCGCGACTCTTTCGTATTGTGCTTTCATAACCGAGAGCTCTCGCAAAAGCGTTACAAGCTCACTCTCGTTATTGATATCAAAAGAGGTTAACTCGCTTAATACCGAGTAATAAAGCTCATCTGAGAAGCAGAGCTCAACAAGAGCAGATCCTATGCCGAGATTTATTTCGCAAAGAGCGTGCTTTTCGATAAATTCATTATCATCTAAAAGCGAGAGAGCTTTCTTAATATCCCCGATACGTGATATTTCCGACGCAATTTCGGCAAGGCTGTTCTTTATAGAGGCTTTAATAATATGCATATCGGGGAGTGCGCTTATCCAAGCGGGTACCGAAAAGCGTATATCGGCAACCGGAAATTCGTTGAGAACTAATTCAAGGATATGAGAGATATCCTCAAAGTTAAGATCTACACAGCTTACTAATGCTACGGGGGCTTTGTATTTGTCTTCAAGCTCATAAGCAAGTGCGAGTGCTTCATCGCTGTCGGGCATTGCCGAGTTTAACACGATAACAAATGGTTTTCCAATGTCCTTAAGCTCGGAGACAACTCGCTCCTCTGCGGATATGTAGCTATCTCTTGATATTTCCCCAATAGTTCCGTCGGTGGTAACTAGAACCCCTATTGTAGAATGATCCTTTATAACTTTTTCGGTTCCGTATTCCGCCGCTTGAACAAAGGGCATAGGCTCTTCTCGCCACGGGGTATTTACCATACGCTCCTGACCGTTTTCGAGCGTACCAAGTGCCTCGGAAACTATATATCCGACGCAGTCTATCATTTTCACTCGCATGGAAACGTTATCCTCGAAACGAACGGTAACCGCCTCGTCGGGAACGAATTTGGGCTCGGTGGTCATAACGGTTTTTCCCGCCGCAGATTGCGGCATTTCATCCTTGGCGCGCTCTTTTGAATATTGATCCTCTATATTCGGCAAAACGAGCGTCTGCATAAATCTTTTTATAAACGTTGATTTTCCCGTACGCACGGGCCCTACCACGCCAATGTAAATATCTCCGCCTGTTCTCTCGGCTATATCTTTATAAATAGAATTTTCCATAAAAATCCTCCCGATATATTTTCATTAAAATATACGGGAGGAAATTCGTTTTTAGAACTTAACTTTTCAATTTTTATTGTCGTCCTCGTTTTTATCAAGCGGTGTAAATTTATCCTTGGGCAAAGCCTTTTGTGAAGAAAGGGGATTGTTTTCCATCGCTTCTTCCATGCTTCGATTACTAACGTGGGTGTATATTTGCGTGGTGTTTAATTGCTCGTGGCCGAGAATATCTTTAAGAACCCGCACGTCAACTTGACCGCTTTGGTACATAAGAGTAGCGGCTGTGTGCCGAAGCTTGTGTACCGAATAATGCTTGGATTCAAGTCCTGCAAGATCAAGATATTTGTAAACTAACCATTGAACGGTTTTTACGCTTATACGTTGCTCGCGATTGCTGAGAAAAAGAGCGGGAGTATCTGCTTTGGCGCGGGTTTCGCTAACACGCTCCATAAAATAATCGGAGAGTGCATCTCGGCAAGCGCTGTTTAGATAAACAATTCTTTGCTTGTTTCCTTTTCCCGTAACGGTTAAGGAGCGGAATTCACGGTCAATATCGTTCATATTAATTCCAACAAGCTCAGATACACGCATTCCGCAATTTAAAAAGAGGGTTATAATTGCGTAATCTCGTGTTCTTGATTTGGATTCTCGATCGTTTTTCACAGCCTCGAGTAGCAAAAGGCTTTCTTCGATAGAAAGAAATTTTGGCAGAGCCTCTTGACGCTTAGGGGTTTCAATGTTAGCTGCAGGATTTTCGTCTATCATCATTCTTTTGGTATGTAGATATTTAAAAAAACCTTTTAATGCAGAGAGCTTGCGTGCCTTTGCCGCCGCAAGGTTTTTGCGAGTTCCGTCGGCATACATTAAAAACTCAAATATATCCTCTTGTGTTATATGCTTAATATATTCAAGATCTACGTTGCTTACGTCAATTTTCTCAAAATCCTTTGAAAGCGGATCTATTTTTTGCTCTCTTGCTAACATAAATCTGAAAAAGGTACGAAGATCAAGCAGATATTCTGAGATTGTTTTTTCCGAGGCGTTTTGAACCACCGCTTTGTATGAGGCAAATTCTCTTACTAAAGAGGGAAGCTCGTTTAATTGTACTGCGTAATTCATATATATACTCCTTAAACGGTAAACTAATTATCAATAAAATGTAAATTTTCATAGATAGTTCTTGAAAAGATGCTACATATACATTATAATCTATAATGGTTGAAAAATCAATAGACATTATCGGAGGAACAATGAAAAAATTTTTTCACGAGTATTCTTACAGCGTAGTTAAAATGTTTATAAATCAATTGGCAATTGCAATTTTTGGTGCATCACTTACTTTTGCAACGGTCAGTGCACACGGAAATTCAAATGAGTTTGATATATTTACTCTTATTGTGGGTATATTCTCGGCAGGGTTTTATTTATTTTTGATATACAACGTTTCGTGGGAGATAGGAGCTAAGGATAAGATATCGGTTGACGTAAACAAAAAGCCTTATCGTCCGTATCTTGGATTAGTATTGTCCTTACTTGCCAATATTCCCAATTTGATCCTTGCAATCGTATATGCGGCTACAACCTTTTCAGGTGCGGCAAATGCGCAGGGCATAGTTAGAATAATTTGTTGCTTTGTGAACGGAATGTATTTTTCTATTATGACGGTAGTAAGAGTTTTCTACGCGGGCGAATGGATTCAGCTTCAGGCGTTTTGGGTATCGTTTGTTATAGCGATCATCCCTGCAATGCTTGCATCGGGACTTGCGTATTATTTGGGTCATAAGAACTTTAAATTTTTCGGCTTTATCACAAATAAGAAGCCGAGCATTTCTCAGGAAAGACCTAATATGAAATAAAAACAAAAAAGGATTACTCGAATTTGCATTTGAGTAATCCTTTTTCAGTGTTTAAAAATAAAATTATATTCAGTTAAAAAAGATTTTTTCTTCTCATTTTACCTCTACGATACCTCTTCATTCGCTCAACGTATAGAAGGATAAGAATCGATGGAAGAGCTATACCGATAAATATGAGAAAATATCTACTTATTAAAAATCCCTTCATTTGCTTCATAAACGTTAAAAAGGTATTTTCTTCAACCGAGTCGCTTGATATTATGCGTGCAGAGCCTATCAGCTTGCCGTTGTGATATACGTTTATACCACCCAAGATGGCATCCTTTTCTATTGGAGCGGATAGCTCGTCATCGTGAAAATACGCACGGTATTCAAGATCCTTTTTGGGGTTTGTGTCCTTTGGAAGATATGCAAAAACATCTTCCTCAATCATACAATCTATGCTAACGTCTTTATTGGTTGTCAGTGCGCAATCAACGGGAAGAGTTGATATTACGTCGCCCTTGTTGAGGATTTTAATTCTTGTGTATTTGGCAAACGCTTCGTTTATAAGCGAATTTGCAATTTTATACGAATATATCTCGCCGCCTTCCTTTTCGGCGCCCATGACGATACAAAGATATTTCATGCCGCCTTGCTCGGCAAAGGTAGAAACAACGTATCCGCCATTATCGGTACTTCCCGAAATAAGACCGCTTACCTTGTCGTTAAGGTATTGCGTTGCCGTAAAGTGGCTGATAAGCGCATTTCGGTTGTATATTACCGTACCGTTAATGGTGTGGTTCTTTGCGGAGCTAACCTTTACGTATAACTCGTTTTTTGCGGCTCTTTTTGAAAGTATAGCAACGTCTGCAATACTTGTTTGTGCTCCGTCTTCATCAAGCCCTGTGGGGTTTTTGTAGATTGTAGACGACATATCAAGCATAAGTGCATATCGGTTCATTTCTTCAACAAAGGAATCTACCGAGCCTGAGCAGAGAATGGCGAGGATCAAAGTTGCATCATTTCCACCGGCGCAGATAGCACCATGAAGAAGATCGTTTACCGTAACGATCATACCTTCTTTTAATCCAATGGTCGTGCCCGTGCGCCCTGAAAGCATTTCTTGCGTAATAAGGACCTGCTCGTCTAAACGTTTAGCAAGCTTTTCGCAAGCGATAAGTCCCGTCATTATTTTGACCGTAGAAGCTGGAGCGATAAGCTTTTTCTCGTTTTTAGAGTACAATACCGACCTTGAATCATAGCTATAAAAATATATAGCGTTTGCCTTTTCGGAATCGGGACATTGAATTACGCCTTCATTCTTTTTGCTTGTGGGTTCATTTGCTGAAACATTGGGAGCAAAAGCGAAAAGCATAATAAAAACAAGAATAAAGGCGATGATTCTCCTAAATTTTTTATTTATCATTTTTTATCCTTGTGCTTTGCGAGAATAGCTTCTTTTTTACCCGCAAAGCGGTGCTCAAGATAGTATTCTATCATAAGTATTAAAAGCTCGTCGCGGTCTATGTGGCTTATAAGCCCACGGGCATTGCCGCTGCAGGGCATATATAAGGGATCCTCAGAGAGTATGTATCCCGCAAATTGAATAGCGGGTTCGTAATCTATATCGTTGTCGCTAAGCAACGCCTCGTAAACCTTTTCAACTGTTTTTTCAATATCTAATTCGTTTAACTCGGTGCTATCCACGGAAAGCTTGTTATCCATAAAATATCGTCCTCCGATATGTAAAAATCATATTTTGTAAAGAGAAAAGCTCAATAGTTAAATCTTATGAAATAAGTATATCATTTTTTATTGCTTTATTCAATATAAAAATATAATTTTTATAAAATATTTTCGCTCTTTTACTTGATTTTTGTATTATTATAGTGTATAATATTCAAGGAATATTTTTTTAAGGAGATTTATAAAATGTTAGTTTCAGCAAAAGAAATGCTTACAAAAGCAAAAGCAGGACACTATGCAGTAGGTCAGTTCAACATCAACAATCTTGAATGGACCAAGGCTATTCTTCTTACCGCTCAGGAGATGAATTCTCCCGTAATTCTCGGTGTTTCCGAGGGTGCAGGTAAGTATATGTGCGGTTACACCACCGTTGTTGGTATGGTTAACGGCATGATCAAGGAGCTTGGAATTACCGTTCCCGTAGCTCTTCACCTTGACCACGGCTCTTATGAGGGATGCTACAAGTGCATCGAGGCAGGTTTCTCTTCTGTAATGTTTGATGGCTCTCATTATCCGATCGATGAGAACGTTGCTAAAACCAGCGAGCTCGTTAAGCTTTGCAACGAGAAGGGTCTTTCTCTCGAGGCAGAGGTAGGCGCTATCGGTGGCGAAGAGGATGGCGTTGTTGGTAGCGGCGAATGTGCTGATCCCGAAGAGTGCAAGATGATCGCTGATCTCGGTGTTACTATGCTTGCAGCAGGTATTGGTAACATTCACGGTAAGTATCCTGAGAACTGGAAGGGGCTTTCTTTTGAAACTCTTGACGCTGTTCAGCAGCAGACAGGTGATATGCCCCTCGTTCTCCACGGCGGTACAGGTATCCCCGCTGACATGATCCAGAAGGCAATCTCCCTCGGCGTTGCAAAGATCAACGTTAACACCGAGTGCCAGATCGCATTCTCCGCAGCTGTTCGTGAGTACATCGAGGCAGGCAAGGATCTTCAGGGCAAGGGATTTGACCCCAGAAAGCTTCT
>JAZLCC010000058.1:0-6173 GCA_045614065.1 Eubacteriales bacterium
GATCTCTTTTATATCATTATCAGTGTCAGAGGCAACGGATTTGTCGGTTTCGATATGCGGGAAAGGATCATTATTTTCCGGAATTGCGCCCCCACATGCATCACATTTTCCATCATTGTCGGAATCCGGATGAGGCACCGCGTGGGGTGTATCGTTAATCAAATAACCTTCCAAATTTGATATTTCATCTATATCCCAATAGGCATCATTGTATAACTTTGCAAACTCATAAAAATCCGAAAGAGGAAATAAATAGGTGTCTTTTGAAGCCGGATATTCTTTAAACAAAATATATTCACCGTGATCGGTTTCATAGTAAATATATCCACCGGTAGGATTTTCAAAACTATCTAAACAATATATTTTATTGATTTTTATAGGAAAATTGAAAACCAATTCAGGTGATTGGGTATATGTATAAAAGCCACTCCATTTTATCGTGCCTTTATCTGAGCCAAGTATATCACCTTTCCCATCACGAATGGCTTTGTAAAATATATCTCCGGAACTTGGCACAATCACATAACGTATGTGTGCTTTTTCAATCATATTCATAACATTTTCATTGTCTTCAAAACCAAATATAAACACGCCGCGATACAATTTTATAATCGTACAATCTAAAGATATATATGTATCACCATCGTAAATTAGAAGATCATCATATAAATCTAATTGAGTTTCTTCTTCCGAAGTTATATATCGTGAATCATACGGATCATACGTTTCGGCTGATGTTGGAATAATAAAAATTGTTGTACACAGAATAAAAACCAAAGTTAATATAAACAAGCGCTTCATGAAATGACTCCTTTCATTGTGTAATAACTCGAATCAATTACTGGTCAAAATAGTATGGTATTGTATCTACAGGATGCAACAAAAGGCAACTTTTACGGAGTGAACGGAAAAGCTTTGTTTCCCCCTCTACTTATATAGTACCATTTTTTTCGAATTTGTGTAATATTTTTTTGAAAAAAGTGGATTTTTTTAAAAAATTTTATTAAAGCTCAAAAAAACTGCCCCGAACGTATGCTCGAGGCAGTTTTTGTTTTAGTTTATCATAATTTAAAGTATGTTCTTATCCTTAATAAGATTAGCCACAAGCTGTGCGTGCTTTGCATGCTCGTTAGCGCTTGGATGTCCGCCTGCGCCCGCCTCGCTCCAAGGAAGAGCTATCGTATAGAACGAGCCCGACTCACCGCCGAAATGATCGGCTATTTGCTGAACCTCAGAGGGGAATCCCTCGCCGGGGTCGTAAGCCCAAATTATCGGAACGTTCACGCCATAATTGTAATTATCGCGTAAATATTTTACAAGCTCTATACCCTTATTAACGAAATCCTGTCTTTCCTTTGCGCTTATGCCATTCTCTTCTCTTGCAACGTTATAATCGTTTGCGCCAAGGTGAATAACTATTACGTCGGGTCTGCGAGCTCTGCTTATATCAAACGCATCATCACTGCGACCCTTGGATATCTTCTTGTAGTAGTCGATCATAGGTACGTTTGACCAGCACTGATTTACACCCGCCGCGCTTCTTGCGAGCATTGTGTAATCCGCATTCAAGGACTCTGCCAAGAGATATGCATAGGACTTAGTGCCATCTTGATAATCAGGAGAATCCGAGGGCTCATTGCCGGGGCGTCCAACGTTACCGTAAGCCGCAGTAAGGCTATCGCCCAAGAACTCTATGTAAACGCTCTTCTTTGCGGGCGCTTCGGTAAGGAAGCCTGTGATGCTCAAATTCTTAATGGTAGCAAGCGACCACTTGGACTCGGTCTGCTTTACTATCTTTACAGTGTGGTAGTATTTGCCCTCAAAGCTTGCAATGGTGAGCTTTTCGGTCTTGTTATTGCCAACCTCAAAGCGTGTATCAACTCTCTCGCCGTCAACGTAAACGGTAAAGTAGGAATTACCGAAGTCATATCCGCCCTTCTTAGAGCTTATCTCAACAACAACGTCTCCCGTCATATAACCCTGAAATTCAATGGTTGCGCAGGAGAGGTCAAAGATAAGTCCGCTGCTGCTCGTTTGAGCACGTCCCAAAAGCTTAAAATATGCCTGATCGGCGCGCGACATATTAGCAAAATTGTAGGTCTTATCCAAGAGCGCCTCGGTGGTAGTTGTAACTCCGGGAGGGGGTCCGGGTGCGTCGGTCTCCGCCTCGGTCTTTTTGTCGGTCTTTTTCTCGGTCTTTTTCTCGGTCTGCTTTTCTGTCTTCTTCTCTGTTCCGTCTGCTACGGTCTCGTCGGTAACCTTTGCATCGGTTTCATCACCAATCAATTCCTCACACGCAACGCAAGAAAATACGCATGCAAGACAAAGCACAAGGCTTAAAATTGCAAGAATTCTTTTTTTCATAACGTAAATCTCCTTTTCATTCAATAGGCTCCGCATCCGCCCAGATCATATAATGATCCGAGTAGCTGTCGGTAACCGTATTTATATTGCCAAACCGCCAAGCGCGGCTTGAATATACTATATTATCAATGGCTATCGAATCCTCGGGAAAGGTAATTGTGGGGGAATCCTTTTTGTTTATTCTTTCCACTCCATCGCATTCGTCGAGTGCGCCAAGATCGTTCGTGTTAAAATCACCCGTAAGCACGAAATTACTATTATCTCCCAAAAAAGAGGAAAGCCACAAAAGCTGACCCTTTCGAATATCCTCGGTATCAAAGGTCAGGTGGGTAACGTAGAAGCTTATCTCGCGTCCCAAAGCGTCTATTTTTGTGCGTCCAAGCACTCGTTGCTCGGAGCTTCCCGACTCGAGAAAGATTTTCTCGCTCTCAAGTATCGGATAACGGCTGAGCACCGCAATTCCGTACTCTCCACCTTTGAAATCCATCGTCTTAAAGAAGGTATAGTGCTCATATCCCGTTATGCGAGAAAGCTCGGCTAAGGTATCAAGACCGCCATTTCTGACGGTTTTTTGATCGACCTCTTGAATGCCTATAACGTCGATAGCGTTTTCAGTTATATTTTTTGCTATTTTTGACATATCGTAGCCCGCTTTACCGCCGTGGTAAATATTATAGGAAGCAAAGCGAAGCTTCTTATTTTGATTCATAGTAGCCTTTTAATTTCCTTTATTTTTTCTTTGTAAAAGTTCCCTCGGCGTGTATCATATAATGGTCGGAATAGCTCTGGGTAACTACGTTTATCTTTCCAAAGCTCCAAGTCTTTGTTGAATAAACGAGATTATCAAGCGGAGATCTTCCGTCGGGATAGGTTACCTTGGGGTCTTCCTTGCTGTTAACAAGTGCCGCATCCTTGATCACGTTGTATTCATCAAGATTTCTTGTGTTAAAATCGCCCGAGAGCACAAAATTATCATACTTTGCAAGCTCTGCCGCAACCTCGCTAAACTGCTTTGTACGGCTGCTTCCGCCACCCTCGCCGTCATAAGAAAGATGCGTTACAAAGAAATTTATCTCCTCACCGTCAACGTCAATAACGCAATGTCCAAGAACTCTCTGCTCTGCAGAGCCCGAGGAAAGATTTATCTTATTTGATTTAATAATAGGATATTTGCTCAAAATAGCTGTGCCGTACTGACCGCCATCGTGGTCGATAGCCTTAAAGAAATGATAATACTGATATCCCGTTAGCTCGCTGAGCTTTTTAACCTGATTCACCTTGCCCGAACGGCTCGTATTATTATCAACCTCTTGAAGTCCTACTATTTCAATATTATTATTGGTTATATTAGCGGCTATCTTCTTAAGATCCTTATTATTTCCCGCATGGTAAATATTGTAGGAAGCGAATCTCACCTTAAAGGTCTCTGCCTTTTCGGTCTGCTTTTCGGTCTGCTTCTCAGTCTTCTTTTCGGTTTTCTTCTCGGTCTTTTTCTCGGTCTTTTTCTCGGTCTTCTTCTCTGTTTTTTTCTCGGTAACGTTTGTGTCGTTTGTCTCTGTATCGGTATCGGTAGCATCCAACGAATCGTACAGCCTTTCACAACCCGTCATTGAAATAATAGAAAAAAGCATAGCAAGGCACAAAAAAGCGCCAACGAAAGAAAAAACTTTGTTTTTCATAAAAATCATCCTTTAATTAAATTTTAAAGCCTCTTATACCTATAAATTATACCACGGCTAAAATCAAAAATCAATCAAGCTTAACCATTTTCGGCGTTTTACATAAAAAGCCATATGCCTTTTTTCAAAGTATGACAAAATAAAAATAATAAGGCTCTTGCGAGCCTTATTATTTTTATTTATTTTTTGATTATATCATTAAGCAACGGTATCAAATTATCTGCCATTTCGCAATAGCCCTTATCATTTGGATGGTATCTGTCTGCGTAATTATCCTCGCTCGGTGAAACCAACGGAGCGCCGTCTATGTACTCGATTCCGTACTCATCGTAAATACTTTTAATAAGGTCTCTAAACGGACTTCTCGTGCTTTTCAGCGTCGAGCGACCGCATATCGGAGTAAGACCTATTATTTGAGAATCCTTGTAAAGCGCTATAAGCTTATCAAGGAATTTATGCATATTCTCAACGAGCGCTTCCTCCCCCCTGCTAAAATCGTTTGCGCCAAACGCAGAAATTACGATATCGGGATGGTAAACGTCAACGCTCGGAACTGCTCCCTCGTGAAAATAAGCGCCACCCACGCCAAAAATCACCGTGTCGGCATCATAGCGAAGAGACACCTGATAAGCATAGGAATTAGAATCACTCACAGTGTCCCAGCCCTGCGTTATCGAATCTCCGATAAAGAGTATCTTCTTGCCAAAGGTGTGCTCATATCGCTTGTAGGTCGCTCCCTCCGAGAGCGCTACGTCGGTAATAGCGCCCGCCTCGTGGCTCGGGAATATAAGCGTCAAGCGATTCTCGCCCGAAAGCTCCTTTGTGAAAACGTCGCCCTTGGCGGTCTCTATGTGCGAGTCCTTAACTCCGTTTATAAAAAGCTCGTACTTCTTACCCGTTACTACCTTAAACGAGAACAAGGTGGAGTTCGTAACAAAATCAAGTCTTACGCCGTTGGTTCTGCCCGACCATTCGCCGAGATTATCGGAAAGCTTCCAATAGGCATCCATCTGCTCCGGGAGACATCTGTAAAGATGCAAAACGCCATCATCGTCTACCTCGTGATAAACCGAGCCTACCGTTAAATTAACGATTTCTTCATTAGTAAGATATATAGACATATATTTTTCCTCACTTTATTTTTATTAAAAGGGGCTGTCTCAAACTTAAATTTGAGACAGCCCCTTTAAAGAATTTGTTTTAATTAACTCTCGATACGGTTATAACTATCGTACCAATCGAGGAAGCACTTGTGGGCTCGCCCTCTGCCGTTATAGTAATAGACTTCTTAGGTGCATTGGAAACCGTAGTTCCAACCGCACTGTTAAGAGTAAACTGAGTTATCGAGGTCTTAAACGTTGCAGTACCATTCGGAATTTCAGGAAGATTGCACTTAACGTTAATAGCAACCGCCGCATTGGAATGGTTGGTAATTGTTACCTTTCCGCTCGCATCAAGCCAAGCAGCTGTTGTGCCTGCGCCGTCATAAGCGTGAGTATCAGGATTCCAAAGTGTGGTTCCCGCATTGTAAGCGAAGCTCAAATCATCCCAAATAACGTCAATACTATATACTATCGTATCAGTCGGGTTATCGCTGGTGTAATCAAGCGTAAGGTCTGCCGATGCCGAGCTACCTATTGTGGTAATTATAGTACCGCCTGTAGAGGATACAAGCTTTGCCTCTGCCGAAGCTCTCAACGAAACAACGTCGATCGCGTTAAGAGCCGTAAGAGTTGTTGCAGCGTTGATTCTCGAGAGAATGCTATCGTATGCAGAAGAGTATGCCGCATAGGAATCGATAGTGTATCCTGCGCTCGAACGCTTCGAGCCAAGAGTTGCCTTAAGCTCTGCCTTCTTTGCATCAACTGCATTTACAAGCATTGCCTCTGCCGAGCTCTTCAAGCCCTCTACGTCGATTGCGTTAAGAGCCGTAAGAGTTGTAGCGCCGTTGATATCTGCAAGAATCTGATCGTATGCAGCCGAGTACTTCGAGTAAGAATCACTTGTGTAGGTTCCGTTAGAATTCGAAATCTTAGTTCCGAGAGCGTTCTTCAATTCTTCCTTCTTATCATCAACGGAAGAAACGAGATTTGCCTCTGCCGCCGCCTTCAAGCTTGCTACGTCAATAGC
>JAZLCC010000059.1:0-1750 GCA_045614065.1 Eubacteriales bacterium
CAGAGCACTTATTCAGAAATAATCTAAAGCGAATTTATTAGGAGGATAGAAAAATGGCAAGAGTTAAAGGCGCGATGATGACGCGTAAGAGAAGAAAGAACATACTCAAGGCCGCTAAGGGCTACTGGGGCGCAAAGTCCAAGCACTTTAAGATGGCTAAGCAGGCGGTTCTCAAGAGCGGTAACTACGCTTTCGCAGGCCGTAAGCTCAAGAAGAGAGACTTCCGTGCTCTCTGGATCACCAGAATCTCCGCTCAGGCTAAGGTTTGCGGAATGAACTATTCCACCCTTATGCACGGTCTCAAGGTTGCAGGTATTGATCTCAACCGTAAGATGCTCGCTGAGCTTGCAGTTTCCGACAAGGAAGCGTTCGCAGCAATCTGCGAGCGTGCAAAGGCTGCGCTTTAATAAAGACGTCTTGGTTTGCCGTATCAGGCAAACCAAGACCTTTTTTGATTTTTAGGAGGGCTTATGAGATTTAACGGAGAAGTAATCACAAGCAGAAATAATCCCCTTGTTAAGTGGGCATCATCTCTTACGGAGAAAAAATACAGAGATTCAGAGAAATCATTTATCATCGAAGGCGAGAAGCTTGCTTTTGAGGCGCTTGCGGCAGGGCTTCCTGTTACGCATATTATCCTTGATAGCGAAAAAGCGGATCGCTTAATGGATAGAATTAAAGGCTTTGCGGATAATGAAAAGTTTTCAAATACCCTTGTAGTACAGGTGTCGGAGAGCGCTTTTTCAAAAATTTCAGGTGAAAAATCGCCTCAAGGCATTATCTTGATCATAAAATATCTTGACTTTTTCTCAAAGTTGGATATAATATATAAGGAAGAGTTTTTCTTAAAGCCGGATGAAAGGGCTATTATTCTTAGCTCTATACGCGATCCCGGCAATCTAGGATCGGTCATTAGAAGCGCTGTAGCCTTTGGCACGGAGCATATAATTCTGTCCGAGGATTGCGTAGATCTTTATAACAGCAAGACCGTCAGGGCGGCAATGGGCAGCTTCTTTAAGATAAAGGCAACTGTCGTGTCCGATCTTGTGGCGACGATTTCCGCGCTTCGCGAGCACGGTCGTTCTGTTTATGCAGCAGAGCTTCGCCCCGGAGCAGTATCGCTCTCTAATATAGATACATCGCCCTATGATATCGTGGTTATTGGCAATGAAGGTCATGGAATTCCGGAGAATGTTTCGGCGGCTTGTTCTGCCAGCGTTTATATTCCTATTTCCGAGAATACTGAATCGCTTAATGCGTCAGTCGCGGCAGGTGTTCTCATGTGGGAGTTTTCAAAAAAATAAGTTTCAATTAGGAGGAGCATATGGATAAAGTTTTATATTGGATATGGCTGTCACTTGCGTGCACGCCGGGCTCCTCCACGTTTTCGTCGCTTCTTTCAAAGTTCGCGGACGCCGAGGAGATCTACCGCGCCGATGAGGACGGGCTTCGAGGCATTATAGATCGTAGAGCATCGGACAGAAGCGCTCTTCTTAACAAGGATTTGAAAAGAGCGGAGGAGATACTCGACTTTTGCAGAAGCAAGCGTGTAGGCATTGTCACTTACGCCGACCCTACGTATCCGGATGCACTTCGTAAGATTCCAAATCCTCCCGTGATTTTGTATTACAGAGGCGTGTGGCAGGACTTTCACTCCGGTGTATTTTATTCTGCCATTGTAGGAACGAGAACGGTTTCAGATTACGGCAGAAAAAATACCTTTTTCATTGCTCGTGATCTTGCAAGAGCG
>JAZLCC010000060.1:0-3749 GCA_045614065.1 Eubacteriales bacterium
CTTGACCTGCGCAAGCTTTTAAAAAAGCTTGACCAAAATTTTATCCATTTGGCGCAGTGCGAACATAACACACACAATCATTGAGCGAAAATGTGCGCTAAAAACTTCCCGTTGGAAGTTTTTTGGTGCTACCTTTTTTAAAAAAGGTAGCGAATAACTCAAAAAGCGACCCTATAATTAATCTTTTTTCTTTATAACAAGAGCGGTACCGATAGTTGCAACGATGGCAAGAGCCGAGATTGCAACTGTGGATTTACAACCCTTCTTTGATTTTTTAGGAGCATCGGTCTCGGGAGCGTTAGTTTCCTCTACGTCGGTCTCCTCGGTGGGTGTATTATTTTCCTGCTTGTTGTTATTCTTCTTGGGAGTGAGGGTCGCAACCTTTGCCTCGAGAGCGGCAAGAACCTCATCGACCTCTTCCTGAGTAGCGTTTATATCGTTAACTACCGTTTCGGCATCGTCGATTGCCCACTGGAATTCATTCCAGATAAGAGTCGTTACGTCGTAATTCTTCTTTTCGAGATTCTTTGCGGCGCTGATAGCGAGTGTAAGAGCTATCTTGTTGGCGGGGGATTTGAGATTGCTGATTGCGCTTTGGAGACGCTCAATAGCATTCGTTATATCCTCGTCGGTAGCATTTTCATCACCAAGTGTTCCGATAGCCAAGGACATTTCAAGCTCAAAGGCTTCCCAGCTTTCGAGGGTGTAATCGTCCTTGATAAGGTTTTGGCACTTTTCAATCTCTGCTTGAAGTGCATTCTTGTCTCCGGGCGCCTTGAGGCTATTGATTGCCGCTTGAATATCAGCTACTGCCTTTGCAACCTCTTCGTCGGTAGCATTGAGGTTAGCCTTTACTTGATTTGCCTTCTCAATTGCAAACTGAAGATTGCTCCAGCTTCCTGCGGTGTAGTCGCTTGAGTTAAGTGCGTTTGCCTCCTCGATTTTTGCATCAATGTCATCCTTGCTTGCACGCTTCAAAAGACCGTTGATTGCGGATTCGAGCATTGCGGTTGCTTCGTCAACGTCGCTCTGAGAAATATTAAGATTATTCTTTATAGTGCTTACTCTGTCTACTACGTCTTTAAGATTTTCCCAAGAGTTGGGAGTGTAGTCCTCTTCCTTGAGTGCATTATACTTTGCGATCTGCGTATTAAATGCGGTTTTGTCTGCACGCTTTGAGAGGTTATCAATGGCATCTCTAAGCATCATAGCCGCATTATCTGCCTCGTCCTGAGTAGCATTTGCGTTATTGTTTACCGTCTTTGCATTAGCAAGAGCGGTTGCAAGAGGTGCCCAAGAATCGGGGGTGTAGTTGCTTTCAACAAGATTGGTTGCCTCGGTTATTGTGGCCTGAAGCTCGTTTCTGTTGATAGGCTTCTTTTCCAATGCATCAATAGCGTTCTTTAAATTGTTTGCCGCCGTGGTGATTTCGGTTGAGGTTGCAGAAGCGTTCTTGTTTACTGCGTCTGCCGCATTAGCTGCGGAAAGGAAAGCGCTCCAAGTTTCTGCGGTCCAATCGTTTTCGTTGAGGTCTTTTGCTCTTGCGATTTGAGCCTTAAGATCGTTATTGTTAAAGCTTGCAATGCTGTCTGCGGCGTAGATACCGTTAATTTCTATTTCGTATACCCTGTAGCCGTCGGTTGCGTAGAGAGCGAAGAATACGTAATCAACCTCGTATGCTTCGTCGAGCACAGATTCTACGATCACTACGTCAACGCCGTCGATGTTGGTGGTTGCAGACTTATCTACGCTGATAGAAGCGAGAAGAGTCTTTGCCGATTCCTTGCCGTAAACACCGTCGCTGTACGTTGCGCCGTAAACGTCGATGTCGGTTATCGGTGTGGTTGCGGTGAGGTAGAGCTTAACGTCTTCGATAATTACGCTCTCCTTAAAGGAATATCCAAATGCGTGGTTGTATTCGTTGCCGTTGATATTAACTGCTTCACTACTAATGCTGTGATAGAATTTACTGTCGTTTTTAACTCCGTCGCATACGCTTGCGGTTCCCTCACCGTCGTTGTTACCTATACGGAGCATAAGGTCAGCGGCGCCTTTTTGGGAATCTGTCATAGGGAAGGTGTTGCCGAGAGCTACAAATTTGTGATAGTCAAAATAGAAAACGTTGCCCTCGCCTGCAAATTGTGTTGTGGCATTAGAGCCGCCCATTACGTTAAATTCTGTGGGCGCTTCCGCACTTGCGGGAATCATTGCGAGAAGCGAAGCGAGCAAAAGAGCCGCTACGATCAAGCAAGAAACAAATCTTTTCATAATTTTTCTCCTTATAATTAATATAGTAAACATCTCTTTTGGGTGGATTTATTGTATCATTTTTAATACTTTGTGTCAATAGTTTTCAAAAAATGTAAAAAAGAACGGCGAATTTAAACAAAAGACGCCACGTCTTTTTGTTTAAATATACAAGGTTTAGGCAAATTATTGACAATAAGACGTGTTTTGTTATATAATATATAGTAGAATGTGGAAATATGCTTTCTTGAAGCAAATGCAAAAAAACGCAAAGGAGCAGACGTTAGATGGGCTTTACAGGTCGATATGAATTTAATATTCCCGACTATGTAAAAACTGTTATGGAACGGCTTTTTTCGGCGGGGGAAAGCGTTTATATCGTTGGCGGCTCGCTTCGTGATTCGCTTCTTCAAAAGCAGGCTCACGATTTTGATCTTGCATCCTCTGCGCCGCCTGAGCGAGTTATTGAGCTTTTCTCGGATATGCACACGATTCCAACGGGCCTTTCGCACGGAACGGTAACCGTTGTTTCGGGTGGGCACCCTATTGAGCTTACCACGTTTCGTGTTGACGGTGAGTACCGTGATATGCGTCATCCCGACGAGGTGATATACACCAAGCGAATCGAGGACGATCTTTCTCGCAGAGATTTTACCGTTAACGCTATGGCTTACAACTCGCGAGAGGGACTTGTTGATATTTTTGGCGGTATTTCCGATCTTAACAGCAAAATCATACGCACCGTGCGTGATCCTTACGAGCGATTTAGCGAGGACGCCTTGCGCATTATGCGCGCATTTAGATTTTCCGCTCAGCTCGGCTTTGAGATCGAGGAGCAGACGCTAACTGCCGCATCCGAGCTTGCCGTAAGGCTTACCGCTATATCAAGGGAGCGGATCCTCTCGGAATTTATAAAGCTTATTTGCTCGCCTTATCCGCAAAAGCCTCTAACTCTTATGCGTGATCTCGGCGTTATGAACTATATTTTTGACGGTTATTTGCCAAGTGATCGGGCAATACTTTCTTTGGAAAGCTCTGAGTGCGACGAGCTTTTGCGCTTAGCTCTCTTCTTCTCGGACACAAGCGGTGATAACGCTCGGCAGATTCTTTCGAGCCTTAAAGCCTCGAACAAGCAAAAATCCTCTGCATCTATCGTTGATGCGCAGAGGCTTTGCTTTTCCTCAAGTGAAATTCTTGCCAAAACACGCTCTTCTATTGGAGATTTGGCTTTTCTCGCCCTCAAAAATTCCGTGCTTCTCGGCTTTTCGCCCGATAGCTCGCTTGAACTTTTGAACGATAAGACGCCTTGCTCTATCTCCGAGCTTGCTATCGGCGGCAGTGATCTTATTTCTCTTGGCTACGAGGGACGTCAGATAGGAAAAATCCTCTCTCGCCTTCTTGATGAGGTTATTAAAGACCCCTCTCTCAACTCTCGTTCTCGTTTGCTTGAGCTTTTGGATTGTTTGCCAATTTATTAGGTCGCTTTTTGAAAAAAGCTCCGC
>JAZLCC010000061.1:0-2506 GCA_045614065.1 Eubacteriales bacterium
ATTTTGACCCTCTGCCTCGCGGAAAAGCTTATAATGCCATTTAATGAGCTTTCCGTAGCCGTGGTTGCTTATTGAGCCGCTTCTCTTGCGGTAGGAAGCAAGATTTTCGGAAAGGAGATAGCATTTGGCCCTTTTGCAAGCCTTTAACCACATTGCGTAATCGTTATTTTTCTTTATATCCGCTATCTGCACAAGTCCAACAACGGTAGCATCGTAAATTACGGTGAGGCATCCCGGCCAGCAATAGCTCCGCATAGAAAGCTTGCTCACCTTTTTAGGGCCGCTTACAAAGCGTCCGTTTGGCTTCGACTCCTCGTCGATCTCGATATAATTCGTGTAAGAAAAGCTATATCCGTTCTCTTTCATAAAGGCTATCTGCTTTTGAAGCTTGTCCTCATTCCAAAGATCATCACTGTCAAGAAAAGCTATCCATCTTCCCTTCGCCTCGCGAAGAGCACGGTTTCGAGAAACCGCCGCGCCGCTGTTTTTCTCGTTTTTGAAATATTTGATGCGGCTGTCGGAAAGATATTTATTTACCACCTCGTCGGTGTTGTCGGTCGAGCAATCGTCAACAATAATAAGCTCCCAATTTTCGTAGGTCTGCTTTAATACCGATTCGATAGTTTCGTCTATAAATTTAGCCGTATTGTAGGACGGCATTATTATCGATACAAGGTCCTTCATAGATACATCCCTTTTCTGCGTTTATTCTACAAAAAACTACTTTCAAGAAAACATAAATGTTCATATTATTATATCATACAATATAAATTAAGTCAAGCATTTTTGGTTTTATGATATGTTTTTGACGCCTTTTAGGATTGCTTTTTGTTTTTGCTGCCTTTTTTGAAAAAAGGCAGCAAAAAGTGCAACGTCATTTTCCGTTTTCGATTTTCAATTTTTCAAAATCGAATATACATAAAAAACGCACCCGATCCATTAAAAAATCAGGTGCGTTTTTTAATATTCAATATTGTATACCGCTATCAATCATCATCGTCATCGACGCGTTCGGGGCGGTTTGAATGATTGCCGTTGTTCTCTTTGGGCTCCTCACGATCGGGCTTGTTAGCGTTATTTCTGTTATCTTCACGGTCATCATCGTGGCGATCGTCATCGTGATCATCACGATCATCGTCATCATCATCGTCATCGCGATCCTCGTACTCACGCTTTATCTTGTGAAGCTCTTCCATGCTCTTGTCCTTAAGATCGTCGAACTTAAAGGGAGCATCGTCCTCGTCAAGAATATCCTCGATAATGTTATTTTTTGCAGGAGAGATAGAGGAATTATCAAAGCGCTTCTTATCCTCTTTCTTAGTGTTAAAGGTGCTGACGGAATAAGTCTCTTCCTCGCTATCCTTCATATTTTCCGCACAATCCTTAAGCTTACCCAAAAGCTTCTCGGACTTTTTCTCCTCCTTAGAGGTTGCGCTAATGTATATTTCGGAATCGTCCTTAACGTAGCCTGCCTCGTTACAAGCGTTGATAACCGTTGAGAGAGCCTCGGTAGCATCACAACCAACAAGCTTTACGTCGGAAAGAAGATTTTTTGCATCGTCATTGAGGTACTCAACTCCGATAACTCGGTCAAAGCGGTTAAGCTTAAGAGCAACCGAGGGATTTATATCTATATATACAGTTTGGAAATTTTCATTGTAAAGTCCAATTGCTCCAGCAAAAAGAGCAATTGCCAAAGCCGCTCCCGCCAAGGTAGGAACAAGACGTCTTGAAGTAAAGAAACGCGCAAATGAGCTTTTTTCTTCCTTTTTCTCGGTACCCTCAGATACTGCGGCCGCACCGAAATAGAGCTCGCGTCTTGCCTTTGCAAGAGCATCATCCTTATTAACGTGCGACATATCAAGTCCGTCGCTTTCAGCAAGCATTTTTTCAATATCCTTCTCAGTCATTATGCGTTCCTCCCTTCGTAAGCGTTTTTGATCTTTTTTAAGGCGTTATTGTATTGCCACCGCACCGAGCTCTCAAGTCCACCCGTAAGCCGTGCAATATCCTTGAATTTCATTCCGTTAATTGCGTGTAAGATCACCACGCGAAATTCATTTTCGTTAAGGACGCGCTTGGCGATCGCCACGATGCCACTCTCGTCGAACGCTTTTGGCGCGTCCTCGTGCTCAAGATGGAGAACGTTTACCGTCTCCTCGTCGTTAAAATCGACCGATACAGTCTTTTTCTTCTCTCTTATAATGTTGAGAGATACGTTTTTGGCGATGGTGAATATCCAATTAAATCCCTTCTCGCCTCGGTATTTCTCTATATTTTTAACTATCGCAAGATATGTATCCGACAATGCGTCGGCGCTATCGTGCGGATCGTGCAAATACGTGAAGCATACCGAATATATCTGCTTTGAGGTAAGCTCGTACAAGCCGTCTAAGGCAGAGCTATCGCCCTGCCTTAAACTTACCAAATATTCATCTACTTTTCGTTCGTCGATGAATTGAGACATTTCTCGTTACCTGTCGTGCAGAACCGACTATCCTTTTCT
>JAZLCC010000062.1:0-14092 GCA_045614065.1 Eubacteriales bacterium
CTGCAACAACGCAAATGACGGAAAGCAGACCGAAGAAACAAAGAAAGAAGAGCACGTTCACGTAGATTACGCTGCTGACCTTAAGTTGAATATGAATTCAGATTCACTTAAGCAGGAGGTAACGGTTAATATTTATATTGACGGTGATACGACTCACTTTAAGGTTCCCACATCGGTTATGCCCGAGGGAATTTTGAAGGCAAGATATATAGCTGTAAATACTCCCGAGTCTACGGGCCGTATTGAGCCTTGGGGTAAGGCTGCTTCTAACTTTACAAAGGAGAAGCTTAAGGCTGCAACCTCTATTATAATCGAATCCGATAACGGTACTTGGAATGCAGATTCCACCGGTGGCCGTTATATGGTTTGGGTATGGTATAAGACTGCTGATATGACTGATTATCGCAATCTTAACCTTGAACTTTTGCAGAATGGCTTGGCAATAGCATCTAACTCTGCACAGAATCGCTATGGCGAAACTTGTATGAAGGCTATTGAGCAGGCAAAGGCAGAGAAGCTTTACGTTTACTCGCCCGATAAGGATCCCGACTTCCACTACGGAGCAGCTCAGGAAATGACTCTTAGAGAGCTTCGTATCAACCTTCAGTCCTATAATGGAGCAAAGGTTGCATTTGAGGGCGTGATTTCTGCAATTTACGACGGCTCCTTCTACGTTGAGGAGTACGATGAGGAGAGCGGAAGCTATCAGGGTATCTCGGTTTACTATGAAACCGCAGGTCTCCCCGGTCTCGCTCTCGAAAACATCGCAATAGGTAACCGTGTACGCGTTGTTGGCGCAGTAACCTATTTCGAGGCAGGCGACATTTGGCAGGTATCGGGTCTTACTTATTCCTTGATGAAGCCTGATGATCCCGCAAACTTTAAGCTTATAAGCACAGGACACGCTCCCGCTTATACGCTTGTATCCGCAGACGATTTCTTGAACAAGAAGATTAGCGTTACCGTTGTTGAAGGTGATGCTGAGGTTGAAAAGCAACTCGACTATGCGGCAATGATTTTGGATACCTCTATCTCTATGCAGGGATTGAAGGTAACCAAGGTATATACAAGCTCCACTAAGGGCGAGACCACTCTCTATTGTGAAAGCAACGGAGGAGAGATCTCGGTATTCCTTGGCGCTTGTAAGAACGCTGACGGCTCTGCTTATGACGTAAGCGTATTTAATGGTAAGACTATCGATATAAAGGGAATGGTGGATAAGTACTATGAAAAGTATCAGATCCGCGTTTTGAGCTCTGACAATATCACCATTAAGTAAAATTTTATATTATTTCTTTGCTTTTAGCAGGGGAGTAATGCAAATTAATTTTGTTTCCTAAAAAATTTTTTATATAAGGAGAAACACAAAATGAAAAAGTTTTTGGCACTTTTGCTTGCTCTCATTATGTGTGTAGGCGTTCTTGCAAGCTGCGGTAACAACAACAATAATACCGATGATGCTACTGCTGCTACTCTTGACGAGGCTAAAGAATTGCTTAACAGCATGATGAAGGACGACAACGGTAAGTCTACTCCCAATGACTACAACGTTGTAGCAAAGCTCACTATCGGTGAGACCTCGTTCGATGTAACCTGGGCTACCGATAACGCAAACATCACTGTAAAGGCAGCTGAAAAGGCTGGTTTCTGGACCATTGATGTTCCCAGTGTTAACGCTGCAGAGGCTAATTACAAGCTTACCGCTACCATTAAGGCAGCAGATGGCTCTACTGTTAAGGTAGACTTCACCCGTAAGCTCCCTGTAATCGATAACGCAGGTGTTGAGACCGACTTCAAGGCTGGTGTTGCATACACCATGTTTATGAAGCAGGCTAACCTTGGTTATAATGTTTATGCTCTTAACACAACTCAGAAGGGTGAGAACAAGTACATCGAGACCACCCTTGATCCTAAGGCTGCTGCTGTATTCTACGTAGAAGTAGTTGACGGCGGCTACAAGATCTACACCGAGATCGACGGCGTTAAGAATTATCTCCACGCTGAGCTCAAGGAAGTAGACGGCGGTAAGGTTTCCAAGTACATCGGCTTCAAGGCTGATAGCACTTGCGTATTCAGCTACGACAAGGAGCTCGCAGTATTTAAGATCAAGTTGAACGGCGGTGAGTACGGTGTAGGTACTTACAATTCTTTCGATACCGTATCTCTTTCTGATGCTACTTACTTCAAGGCTGATAACATCAACGTTGAAGGCGGTCAGTTCCCGATCGGTCTTATGACCAAGGAGCATGCTGATACTCTTGCTCCCAGCGTAAAGCCCGAGAATAACGATCCTGCTGCAGATAGCGTACTTACTATCGCACAGGCAATCGAGCTTGGTAATTCCAAGTCTAAGGATCAGTATACCGAAAACAAGTACTACGTATCCGGTACTGTTAAGGAGATCCAGAACACCACTTTTGGTAACCTCGTAATCACTGACGGTACTAACGATATTCTCGTTTACGGTACTTATGATGCAACCGGCGCAAACAGATTTGATGCAATGGATGCTAAGCCCGCAGTTGGCGACACAATTACCGTTTACGGTATTATCGGTAAGTACAACGATGCTCAGATCAAGAACGGTTGGATAACCGCTAACGCTCACGAGCACGTATTCGAGAATGGCGAGTGCGCTTGCGGCGCAGCCGATCCTAACTTCGTTCCCACTCACACCTGTGCAGATGCAGACATCGACTTCCTTTGCGATGATGCAACCTGTGATAAGGTT
The DNA here is from genome assembly GCA_045614065.1 of Eubacteriales bacterium. Lineage (GTDB taxonomy): Bacteria > Bacillota > Clostridia > Oscillospirales > CAG-272 > HGM12713. The sequence continues at coordinate 2,732 of JAZLCC010000062.1, forward strand.
GTTGAGCCCGCAGCAGATTCTGTTCTTACGTTGGAGCAGGCTAATGCACTCGGCGTACTTATGGGTAGCAACTCTACTGCTAACAAGTACTATGTAGTAGTTATCGTTAAGAACGTATACCAGACTACTTACGGCAATATGTACGTTAAGGATGAGAACGGTGTAGAGTTCACTATTTACGGAACTTATAACGCAGACGGTAGTGTACGTTATGGTGATATGGAGACCAAGCCTGTTGCAGGTGATACCATAAAGGTTTACGGTGTAATCACTTCTTACAACAGTGCAGCTCAGATGAAGAATGGTTGGATCGTAGAGCACACTGCTCACGGTGATAACCACAACTACGTTGACGGCGTATGCACCGCTTGCGGAGTTTTGGAGCCTGTTGTTGGTCAGACTGTTGCAAGTGCAGTAATTGCTGACGTAGCAAGCGCTAATGGTTGGGCAAACAGCACTCAGTATCTTGAGTTCGCAATTGATGAGAATATTAAGGTATCTGCTACTGGTGGTTCTAATACCGGTAAGTACTACACCTCCGGAAACAACTGGAGAATTTATCAGAATGAGTCTCCTGCTGTTGTTATCACCGCTGAGAATGGTAAGACCATCAAGTCTGTAAAGATTTCTTATGCTTCTCAGAACACCGGTGCTATTACATTCGGTGGTAATACGATTGCAAGTGATGCTCTTGTTGAGATCAATGCGGCTACCGCTACTTTCGGTGTTGGCAACACTGGCACTGCAAATAACGGTCAGGCAAGAATTACTGCTATTGAGGTTATTTACGAATAATAACCCTTAAATAAATTTGAACCGCACCCTCGGGTGCGGTTCTTTTTTTATCATCACAATCTTTCTTGACATTTTTATCTTGATAGTGTATAATATAATAAATAGAATTTTACAAAAGAGGAAATAAAAATGCAAAGAAAGCTACTGTCTATTATAAGCGTATTATTGCTTTTAGCGGTGCTTGTCGGTTGTCAAACTGCAAATACGCCCGAAAGCCTTACTATTAAAAAATATGATCGAGTGGAGCTTGCTATAGGCGAGATACTTCAGCTTGAAATCGAGGAGAGCGGTGTAGAGGTAACGTGGAGTGCTTCAAACGATGCAGTCAACGTAACGTCAAACGGTCTTGTTACCGCCTTGCGCGAGGGTAAAACCGTTGTAACTGCAACCTGCGGTAATCTTTCTGATTCGGTATTGATCGACGTTGGTGAGAAAAAACAAGGCTCAACTGTTGAGGAAGGATCGCATACCTACGCATCAAGCCTTTATGAGGCGCTTGAACGCTCAAAGCAGGGTATCCCCTCGGGCTCTTTAACCGTACCCGATCAAGCTCCGGTATATTCGGAGTATAGACCGATGAAGAATGGTCAGTACATATTGAATAGCGAATCGAGATTTATTGATAACAATACCTACGTTGTTGTTGACGTTTACGGCAACGAGGTGTTCACGCTTTATCGTGGCGGCGGATATATAACGCTTGAAGAGGTTGCCGCTTACGTTTACGCATTCGGCGACGTACCCGCAAACTATGTAGAGGGTAAGAATATGGAGCCCGAGAGTAGTATTTGGGGCGAATATTTACGCTTGAACCACAGTAAGTTCAGCGGTAATACAGAACGCTATCCCTATGAGCCTGAGCTTCCCAATATAAGCGGATGCGGCGGTGATCTCAAGTATTATGAGATAGATATCGGAACAACGGGTACCGATTGTGATGAAGCTTACAGTGTAAAGACGTATAATGACGGTCAAAGCATAACTCGTGGAGCCGCACGTATAGTTTATGGTAAATATGATCTTAACGGAAACGGAATATATGAGTTTGGCGAGCATCACGTATTTTATACTTATAATCACTATAATGATTTTCAAGAGTATTTGAATTATTACGGCGGTTGGGGAGAAATGTTTGGTAATATAACGGGCGGCGGTGAGCTTTCCAGTAAGAAGAACTACAATCCCACGGCTTACGTTATGGTAGTAAGAGAGCCTCTCAACGTAGCGGAAGAGCCCGTAGCTCAGGCAGTTATATATTATTATTACGCTCCCAAGGAGTATTTACTTAACGTTGCATAAAAAAACGACCTTTGCAAAAGCAAAGGTCGTTTTTTTATATCGATTAAATTATTTAAATGTCCTTGAGCTTTTCAAATACCGACATTTCGGTTCTTGTAGCAATCAAAGGCGTTACCGAGATTTCGCCACGGCGCATAGTGTTTATATCACTTGTGGGGTCAGTTCCCGTATCCTTAAGTATTTCACCCGATTGAACGTACATATGTCCCTCGCAGTGAAGAAAAGTATCGTGGAAGAACATTCCGCCTTGCTTGGTGATTTTAATTCCCGTAGGCGCAGGTGGAATGTTTACGTTGTAAAGAACGTTGTAGGAATAGAGATCATTCTCTTGAATAAACTTCCAAACCTCGTCCAAAAATTCGGGAGCATTCATAAGGTTATCGGGATCGGTAGAAAGAGCCAAGCCCTTGATACCAAGGCGTGAGCCTTCAAAGATAGCTCCGCAGGTTCCTGAATAAACGATATCATCACCCAAATTGTATCCACGGTTGATACCCGAAAGAATGAGATCGTATTGTTGCTTTAATCCAAGCACGCCAAAGCGAACGCAATCGGCAGGGGTGGAATCAACCGCATATCCAAAAACATCGGGCGCAATTTCGATCTGCTTTATCTCCACAGGCTCGATAAACTGAATAGCCTGACTTTTTCCGCTTTGCTCAAATTTTGGAGCGGCAATCGTTACCTCTCCAAGCTTCATAGCCCATTTTGCGAGAAGGGGAAGGACGGGGGAATTGATTCCATCGTCGTTAGTAATTAAGATCTTCATTATAACCAGCCCTCGTTTGTTTCCTTGTAGTTTTTAAGAAGAGCATCAGCCTCGCTCAAAAGCTCGTTCATCTGCTCAATGCTATGAACGGTAGCGCCTGCCGCGCAATCGTGTCCGCCACCCTCGTAGCGTTTTGCAATATCATTAATCGTTACAAAGCGTGAGCGCAAGCGTACGCGAATATCACCGTTGCCCGAGTTGATGAATGCAACCCAAATCAAGCTTCCTCTAATAGAATCCATATAGGAAACGCAAGCCGAAGCCTGTTCAAAGCTGAGAGCGTATTCTTCCATCGTGTTGGTATCGATATAGATGTGAGCAACACCGTTCTCGGTGATTTTGATGTTGTTCAAAACGTATCCGTGGAACTTAAATTCCTCAAAATTCTTCATATAAAGATTTGCATAAAGATGATCGGTGTCAACGCCTTGATCCAAAAGAATGCCCGCAAGACGCAAGCTATCTCCCGATACCGAGCGGAAGCGGAAGCGTCCCGAGTCGGTTACCAATCCCGCATAAAGGTAGGTTGCGGCATCGGCATCGATTTTAAGCTCGTCCTTCATTAAATCATAAAAAGCGGTGATAAGCTCGCAGGTGGAGCAACGCTCTTCTTCAACCCAATTGATATTTCCGTAATCCTCCACGGGAATATGATGGTCTATCTTTATCAAGAATTTGCAAAGATTGAATTTCTGATTAGAAATACGTGCAGTTGTTGCGGTATCCAAAACGATACCCAATGCATCTGCGTAAAAATCATCGTCCATTATAGGCTCTTCAGCGCCGAGAAAAGACATATAGTCGGAAAAATCGCAGTTCTGCAAAACTATCTCTTTTTCAGGGAAGCTAAGCTGCAAAATCTTCTGAAGTCCTTTTGTGGAGCCAACCGCATCTCCGTCGGGTCTAAAATGACGGAATATTATAATGCGGTCATATTTTTTTATTGTTTCAAGCACCTCGCGTGCAAAGGTCGCGGTCATATATTTTCCTCCGATAATGAATTAAGGTCTGCAAGCAATGCCATTGCTTCATCACGGTCCTTAAGAGTCGCGCCGCTTGCCTTTTGATGACCTCCGCCGCCGTATTTTACGGCGATCGGGTTTATGTTATGACGATTTGAGCGTATCTCACAAAGAACACCGTCTTCGGTCTCGGTAAAGTTCACCCAAGAGTCGATTCCACGAATCTCCGACATGGTGTTTACCATTCCGCGTGAAATGGTAAAATTGTCAACGCCATAGCTTTTTGCTTCCTCAAGGGGAGTGTAGATGTAGGCTACGCGGTGGTCGGTGATTTGGATTTTTAAGGTGAATTTTGCGCGAAGCTGTATAGAGGAAAGCTCGTCCGCATAAAGATTTTGATATATATCGGTGGTGTTGAACTTGCGCTCCATTAAAAATGAAGCCATTTCAAAGGTCTTTGCAGAGGTTGAATCGTAGCGGAATCTGCCCGAGTCGGTTATCATACCTGTGTAGAGCGATTTTGCAGCCTCGGGAGAAACCGTCCAACCGCATTCCTTTGCCATAGCGGCAATAAGTCCGCAGCAGCTTTCAAAGGAAGTGTCTACAACCTCGGTCTCGGTTATTTTCTCGCAAAAGATGTGGTGGTCGATGCGAGCGTTAGCCGAAGCTATCATATATCTGTCATCGCTGATCAACGCCTTTGCCGATGTGTCAAGCACGATAGCAAGAGCGCCCTCGTAAGCCGAATCCTCAACCTCATCAAGAGGATAGGTTACCATAAAAGCGTAACGGGGAGTCATATCTCCTACGGCGAGTATCTCTTTTTCGGGGTAGGTATCGATCAATATCTGCTTAAGACCCATCTGCGCACCCAAGGCGTCTCCGTCAGGGTTTTTGTGTCTGTGAATTATTATACGCGGATATTGCGATATAAGTTGTTGTATTGCTTCAAACATGCGTTGTGCGTGTTCCTTTCTGTTATCTTACTCGTAATTAATCATCTAAAGAAAAACGGTGGGGAAGCATATCATCGAGCGTAAAGACCTTTGCGTCTTTTCCGTCCGAGAGGAGTATTTTAAAATCTCCCTTGCAAAATTCGCTCATTACCTGTCGGCAAACGCCGCAAGGCGTGCAAAGCGAGTCGATATCCTCACCCTTCTTTCCGCCAACGATAGCAATAGCCGTAAAATCACGGTGTCCTGCGTGAACGGCTTGGAAAAAGGCAACACGCTCGGCACAAATGGTGGGAGAGTAGGATGCATTTTCAACGTTAGCTCCCGTGTATATCGTTCCGTCGGCACAAAGCAGAGCCGCCCCTACCGCAAAACCGGAATAGGGGCAATAGCTTTTTGCTCTGGCATCGTTAGCCTTTTCTATAAGCATAGAAATAGTTTCGTTATTCATAATTTACCTCATTTGTTTGCCAAAAGATCGCAAACGATGCGGCTTATACTGTCAAAGCCAAGAACAGTACCGAGGTTCTTTGAGGGGATGCTCTTTCCGTACATCAAGAAGGGCACGTGCTCTCTTGTGTGGTCGGTGCTGTTATCCGTGGGGTCGCATCCGTGATCCGCGGTAACTATAAGCACGTCCTCGTCGGAAAGGCTGTCAAGATTTTCGCCAAGCCAAGCATCAAATGCGTTCAATGCGTTAGCGTAGCCGATAGGATCCTGACGGTGTCCGTATTTCATATCGAAATCAACGAGATTTACAAAGCAGAGACCGTTAAAGTCTTTGCCGATCATCTCGGTAGTCTTAATCATACCCTCGTTATTATTATGGGTAGGATGCGTTTCGGTAATTCCCGACATAGCAAATATATCACCAATCTTTCCAACGCCGATAACGTCAAAGCCATCCTTGGAGAGCTTGTTAAGCATAGTATCGGTGGGAGGAACTAACGAGAAGTCCTTGCGGTTCTCGCTACGCTTGTAATCGGGATATGTACCAACGAAGGGACGGGCAATAACACGTCCAACACCGTACTCACCGCAAAGCATTTTGCGAGCAGTGCGGCAAATATCGTATAACTCTGCCACGGGAACAACGTCCTCGTGTGCGGCAATCTGGAAAACACTGTCTGCCGAGGTGTAGATAATAAGCTTACCCGTCTCAACGTGCTCCTTGCCGTAATCTCTAATAACGTCTGTGCCGGAGTAAGGAAGATTGCAAAGCGTTCCGCGACCAACAGCCTTCTCAAATGCTTCCATCAATTCGCAAGGGAATCCGTTGGGGAAGGTAGGCATAGGAGCTTCAGATATGATTCCTGCCATCTCCCAGTGTCCCGTGGTGGTGTCCTTGCCCATGCTAAGCTCACGGAGACGTCCGTAGGTAGCAATGGGAGCGTCAACCTTTTCAAGACATTCAACGCCGTCAATGCATCCAAGACCCATCTTGGTCATATTGGGAATATTCAAAATTCCCGTTTTGTTAACTCCTGCCAAGGTGTTGGTGCCCGCATCGCCAAAGCTTGCGGCGTCGGGAGCCTCGCCTATTCCAAAGGAGTCAAGCACAATCAAAAATACGCGCTTTGTCATGACATTGCTACCCCCACCTCAAGAGCGATCTTCATCATATCGGTGAAGGAGGTCTGGCGGGAATCTGCATCAAGAGCCTCACCGCGGAGGATGTGGTCGGAAACCGTGCAGATAGCGAGTGCGCGCTTGCCTAAAGCGGCAGCGTTCATATAGAGAGCCGCAGCTTCCATTTCAATGCCCAAAACGCCCATCTTGCTCCAACCGTCGTTAAAGTTGGGGTCTGCGTGGTAGAATATATCAGAGGACAAAATGTTACCAACGTGGTAGTTTACACCAAGATCCTTTGCAGCATTAACTGCGTGAGAAAGAAGCTCGAAGTTTGCTATAGGAGCAAATTTTCCGTTGAGGTTATACTGATCTTGATAGCAGGAGTTGGTGCAAGCGCCCATTCCAATAATTACGTCACGGAGATTTACCTTTTCGTTTATAGCTCCTGCAGAGCCGATACGAATGATGTTCTCTACGCCAAAGAAATTATAAAGCTCGTAAGAATATATGCCTATAGAGGGCATACCCATTCCGCTTGCCATAACGGTTATCGGAACCCCCTTGTATGTTCCCGTGTAGCCCTGAACGCCACGAACGTTGTTAACAAGCTTTGCATCCTCCAAAAAGGTCTCTGCAACAAATTTAGAACGGAGAGGATCTCCGGGCATTAATACCGTTTTAGCAAAATCAGAGGGAGCCGCCTTAATGTGGGGTGTACCTTTGTTACTCATAGTTATCTCCTTAATATGAATTTGATTAATATGCTGAATTGCTTTCTTCGTTTTTAGCTATCTTAACGATACGGCTGGTTCCCAAGCGAGTAGCGCCGAGGTTAATGAAATCCTCTGCATCAGCCAAAGAGGAAATTCCGCCTGCCGCCTTGATCTGTACGCCTTCACCAATGTGCTTAGCAAAGAGGGCAACGTCCTCGCGAGTAGCACCTGCTGTAGAGAAGCCTGTAGAGGTCTTGATAAAGTCTGCGCCCGAAGCGGTAACTATCTCACACATCTTGATCTTCTCATCATCGGTGAGCAAGCAGGTCTCAATAATAACCTTCAATATCTTTTCGCCGCAAGCTTCCTTCAAAGCCTTAAGCTCATTGAGTATCTCGTCGTAGCGAGCATCCTTCAAATGACCGATGTTTATAACGGTATCGATTTCGTCAGCACCGTTAGCCAAAGCGTCCTTGCACTCAAAAACCTTAACGTCGGTGGTGGAGTATCCGTTGGGGAAGCCGATAACTGTGCAAATCTGGAGCTTGTCTCCAACGTATTCCTTAGCCTGCTTTACGTAAGAAGCGGGTATGCAAACAGATGCGGTGCCGTATTTGATACCGTCGTCGCAAACTGCTTTAATTTCAGCCCAAGTAGCTGCCTGAGCCAAAAGAGTGTGATCGCATTTTGAAAGTATTTCAGTGATTTTCATAGTAATATATCTCCTTAAAAATTATTTACAAAATTCAAAAATTACTTCGTGCCGAAGAGTCTGTCGCCCGCATCTCCAAGACCGGGAAGAATGTATCCGTTTTCATTCAAGCATCTATCAACGGTAGAAACGTAGATATCTACGTCGGGGTGTGCCTCTGCAACTTTTGCGATACCCTCAGGAGCACCGATGATAGCCATGAATTTAATATGCTTGCAGCCCTTTTCCTTTAAGGTCTGAATAGCGTCGCTAACGCTACCGCCCGTTGCAAGCATGGGGTCAACTATAACAACAAGCTTTTCTTCAATTCCTTGGGGGAGCTTGCAGTAATATGTTTCAGGCTGAAGCGTTTCTTCGTTTCTAAACATACCAATATGTCCAACCTTTGCAGACGGGAAGAGCACGTGAACTCCGTTTACCATGCCAAGACCTGCGCGGAGAATGGGAACTATTACGATAGAGTTATCGGTAACAACTCTCTGCTTGCAAACTTCAAGAGGGGTCTTAACTTCGATCTCGGTGGTGGGTACGCCTTCCTTTAAGCTCTCATACGTCATAAGGGTGGTAATCTCCTCAACAAGCTCACGGAACTCCTTCATGCTTGTTCTCTCATCACGGAGAAGAGCGATTTTATGACGGATAAGCGGGTGGTCAAAAACAATTACGTTCTTATAATCTTTCATAGCAATTTACCTCTTACTTTGCTTTAGAATTTTCCAAATGGATGTTTGAAACTATATTTTGTTTTAAGGTGAGAGCATCACCTCAAATTATTATAACATATTTATGTTATAAAGTCAATTATTCTTCAGGTTTTGCTTGTAAAAAAATATTGATTTATTGTAAATTTATTGCTATTTAATTGTGTTCATGTTATAATGTGATAGTACTTAAATTTTATGATCTTAAAAAGGTGTGCTTTTTTATGTTGATAATCAAAAAAATAGGATGCCGCATATATCAAATAGCCTTTCGTGCGGTGCTTCCGATTTTGCCTTACAGAGAGCCTCGTATAATACCGAGCTGTGAGGATATAAAAAGTGTTTTAAAACAAGGAAAATCTACGGCAGTGCTTATAGTAACCGATGTGGGAATAGTTAAAAATAAGCTCATTCTTCCGTTAGAAGAGGCTTTGGTAAAATCGAAAATCAAATACGTTGTTTATGATAAAACTCAACCGAATCCAACGGTTGAAAACGTAGAAGAGGCTCTTGCAATATATAATCAAAACAAATGTGATGCCTTAATTGCAATCGGTGGCGGATCATCTATCGATTGTGCAAAGGCGATAGGTGCAAGAGTAGTCTATCCTAAGCGCAGCTTAGAAAAGCTTGGCGGAAAGCTTAAGATATGGCGAAGGCTTCCAACGCTTATAGCAATTCCTACTACGGCTGGAACGGGAAGCGAGGTAACCTTGGCGGCGCTCGTTACGGATACGGCAAAATATAAAAAATACGCTCTTATGAGCTTTCCGTTAATTCCTCATTATGCGGTGTTAGATCCTAAGCTTACCTATTCATTGCCGCCACATCTTACGGCAACAACGGGTATGGATGCTTTAACTCACGCCGTTGAAGCTTACATCGGACGTTCAACTACAAGAAAAACGAGAGCGCTTGCGCTTGAAGCGACTAAGATGATATTTGAAAATCTCGAGAAGGCGTATAATGACGGAAGCGACCGCATAGCGAGAGAGAATATGCTCAATGCATCGTATAAGGCGGGTATTGCATTTTCAATGTCCTACGTTGGATACGTTCACGCAATAGCTCATTCAATAGGCGGACGCTATGGCACTCCTCACGGACTTGCTAATGCCGTAATTATGCCTTACGTGCTTGAAAAATACGGCAGAAGCGCATACAAAAAGCTTTATCACTTAGGTCTTTCTGCCGGTGTGTGCAGCGAGAATGATAGCTATGAAGAGGGAGCGAAAAGGTTTATCGAAGCAATTAAGAATATGAATGAGCGAATGAATATTCCAAATAAGCTCAGCTGTATAGAAAAATCAGATATTTCCGAAATGGCAAAGCACGCAGAGAAAGAGGCGAATCCGCTTTATCCCGTGTCAAGGCTTATGACGGCGAAGGAGCTTGAGAAAATATATTACGGCATAGCCGAATGAAAAATCGAAAGGAACTGAAAATTATGCGTAAAAATTTTGGAGCAAAAACATGGCTTTATCCTATGCCTGTGCTTATAGTGGGTACTTATGACGAGAGCGGATCGCCTAACGCTATGAATGCCGCCTGGGGCGGAATTTATGATACGAATCAAATTATGGTTTGCCTCGCGGACGATCATAAAACAACCGATAATATAAAGAAAAGCGGGGCATTCACGGTAAGCTTTGCAACGGTTGATACGGTTGCCGCTTGCGATTACGTTGGAATAGTATCGGCAAACGAAGAGCCTCAAAAATTTCAAAAGGCAGGCTTCCACGCAGTAAGGAGCGAGCTTGTTAACGCTCCGATAATTGAGGAGCTTCCGATGACGCTTGAATGTAAGCTTATAAAATTCAATGAGGACGGTATTTGCATCGGCGAGATAGTAAACGTTAGTGCAGAGGAGTGTGTGCTCGACGAGAATGGAAGGATAGATGCAAAAAAGCTTGAGCCTATAATTTACGATAGCTCAACACACGCATATTGGAGCTTCGGTGAAAAGGTGGGCAAGGCTTTCTCCGACGGAAAAAAGATAAAATAAAAAATGCGGTATTTAACCGCTTGACTCTTTGCAATAGATGATGTATGAGGTTGAACTTTAACTGTTATGTTCTGTTTGAATTTTAAAACGACGAAGCTTGCTTGCTATACGTCGTATTTTACGATGTCCTCGATATTTTGCGTTCCACCTATTTTGTTCGTAACCTTTCGAGAAATGTACGGAATATCATATACCTTGCTTGGAACCTTGGTGTTGATTAATTTTTTTACCCAGCTTTCCGTTGACCTTTTGTTTACCGTGTTTTCAAGGTATTTCAACGAGAAAATAATGGTGCGAATAATGCCCGTGGTTACCTCGCTTGGATTGCTTATATATGCTTTGATACCCACGTTTTTTCCGGATATCGCCTTTGTTGGATTGCTTATTGGAACTGTTATTTTCTCAATTGCGGCGGGACTTTCAGAGGTTTTGCTGAGTCCGATGATAGCCGCAATTCCTTCAGAAAATCCGCAAAGAGATATGAGCTTTTTGCATTCCTTGTATGCATTTGGAACCTTTACGATGATAGTTGTAAGCACGGCTTTTATAAAGCTCTTTGGGGCGGAAAATTGGAATTATTTAATAGTGCTTTTGGCTTGCTTGCCGTTAATTCCTGCCGTTATTTTTGTGATAGCTCCAATCCCGAATATGAATCGAGAGGAATTAACAAAGCAAAATCTTGGAGATAGCAAGCGTAGGGCAGTAGGACTTGCGCTTTGTGTAGCCTGCATTTTCTTTGGCAGCTGCTCCGAGAACGCTATGAGTAATTGGATATCCACATATATGGAGAACGCTTTGGGAATACCGAAGCTTACGGGAGATATTCTTGGTGCGGCGATGTTTGCAATACTTCTTGGCATTGCTCGAATTTCCTATGCAA
>JAZLCC010000063.1:0-5625 GCA_045614065.1 Eubacteriales bacterium
AGCTTGAATCGGTAAGCATTCCGAGCTCAGTAAAGGAAATAGGCGACGGCGCATTCCGTGGCTGTGAATCGCTTATATACATAAACGTTGATATGAAAAATGAAAGCTTTACGTCGATAAGCGGCGTTCTGTTTTCAAAAGAAAAGACACGACTTATCTATTACCCACCCTGCAAGGTTGGGGAGCGATACTACCTTAACCCTAACGTTAAAAAGATAGAAGATTATGCGTTTGAAAACGCAAAAGGCTTGAAAACAATTTTGTACCCCAACAGTACAAGCGATTTTGAATCAATAAAGATCGGCAAGGGCAACGAAGCTCTGCAAACTTTGCCGATAACCTGCAATTATATAGGCAGTAAATAATCTTAATAAGGACGGCGCTTATTCGCCGTCCTTATTTGCGCCCATATTCTTAGGCAAAATTCACCTTAAAGAAATCCTTAAAGCGAGCCAACATTTCACGAAACTCACGATATCTTTGCGCAAGAAAAATGTAATCGAGTGAGTCGGTGGAAAATCCATCGGCATCTGCACCCATTCTGCGAGCAAGATAAACCGATCTGTAAATATGGTACTCTTGCGTTACTACCATTATTTTTTTATAGCCCATCTTCCTTACGACGTTATCCATCGTTTCGTAGGTCGAAAAGCCTTTGTCATCACGAATGACGTCTTCCTCGGGAACTCCGTTATCAATGCAATAATTGCGCATTGCGGAAACCTCATCGTAATACTCATCCGCGCAATCTCCGCTGACGATAATTTTGGGAGCAACGCCCTTTTTATATATTTCAATAGCTCCGTTCAAACGGTCTCTTAGCATATTTGACGGAGTGCCATCCGCCTTTAGTCCTGCGCCAAGAACAACGATAGCGTCATATTTCTTCTCAATCGAGTAATCACTTTCACGCTCGGTTATCTTCCCCGCACCAACCATAACGAGGCGGTTTATTGCAAGAAAGAATATCAAGAGAAAAGATATCAATATTACAACTATCAAAAGCGCTGATATTACCTTTTTCACCTTTTGATTTCCTTTCCGCAAAATATCGAATATTTAATTAATTATATTTTCTTTTGAGTTCTGTTTACAAGAATCTCTGCGGCAGTCTCGAGATAATCGTTATCCATCATCTCGATCCAACCCTTATCAACAAGAGCTGTGAGCTTGGGATCCATAGGAATGCGAGCAAGAAGATCGTATCCAAACTCATCGGCAATCTTATCGATATGGCTATCGCCAAATACCTTTATTTCCTTGCCGCAATCAGGACACTTAACGTAGCTCATATTCTCTACGAGTCCGTATACGGGAATATCCATCATCTGCGCCATATTGGCTGCCTTTGCAACTATCATAGAAACAAGCTCCTGAGGGCTGCTTACGATAACTATACCGTCGATCGGAATAGCCTGAAAAACGGTAAGCGGTACGTCGCCCGTTCCGGGAGGGCAGTCGATAAACATATAGTCTATATCGTGCCAAATGGTATCGGTCCAGAATTGCTTTACAGCGCCCGCAATAACGGGTCCGCGCCAAACAACGGGCTTATTCTCATCCTCAAGCATAAGGTTTACCGACATTACGTCGATTCCCGACGTGGTGCTTGGGGGGATCATTCCGTTTTCGTCGCCGTCAACTCCCGCCTTAAGACCAAACGCCTTGGGGATAGATGGACCTGTTATATCAGCATCAAGAATTGCTACCTTATAGCCGAGTCTTTGCATATTAACGGCAAGCATTGATGTAACGAGAGATTTTCCAACGCCGCCCTTTCCACTTACTACTGCGATTATGTGCTTCACAGAGCTTAAAGCGTGCGGTTGCTCCTTTAAGCTTTGTTGTTCCTTTGATGAACAACCTGCGGAGCAGGTCGAACAGTTATGAGTACATTGTTCTGACATTTTGAGCCTCCTTATATCTATACGAAAAAATAATTATAAACATACGAATATATTGTACTATAAAAGAAAATAAAATTCAATAGTTTAACGAAAAGTGGTGAAGAAATTTATATTAAGTTAAAAGAAAAAACAAAGTCGCACTACGTTTCCAATAGTAATTGTTATAAATAGACGTTAAATACTCCGCCGCAATCGCCTTATTTGCAAGATATGAGTGCTGAAATTCTTTTCATTTTTTCCTTTTTTCCTCTCATTTTTTAAAGTGCATAGTACATTTGATATTGCACTTTCATTCAGCGTATACATTCTATCACTTTTTAAAACTTTTGTCAATATTTTCAAAAAGTTTTCGCATAACTCTTGAAAAAGTCTCGATTTTAAGTTATACTATATAAGATTGAAAATATTTTATTTTTTTTGGAGGTTTATTATGGCAGAAGCTTTAAAGAAGCTCTCATCATTTGGCGGTGTTGAAGGACCCGTTCTCACCGTCGTTATGGACGGTGTTGGACTTGCCCCCGATACCATTTCCAATGCGGTAGCAGGTGCTTACACTCCTACCCTTGATATGCTTATGAAGAACTACCCTATGGTATCTCTTAAGGCTCACGGAACGGCTGTTGGTCTTCCCTCTGACGACGATATGGGTAACTCCGAGGTTGGACACAACGCTCTCGGCGCAGGACAGGTATTTGCACAGGGTGCAAAGCTCGTTTCGCAGTCGATAGAGTCGGGCAAGATGTTCGCATCCGAGACCTGGCAGACTATCGTTTCTAACGTAAAGAGCAACGGTTCAACTCTTCACTTCCTCGGACTTTTCTCCGACGGTAACGTTCACTCTCACATCGATCACCTTAAGGCTATGATCGTTAAGGCAAAGGAAGAGGGTGTTGCTTGCGTAAGGATCCACATTCTCATTGACGGACGCGACGTTGGCGAGACCAGCGCTCTTGAATACATCGATCCCTTTGAAGCATTTATTGCAGAGCTTCGTGATGCAAGCTTTGATATAAAGATCGCTTCGGGCGGTGGAAGAATGAAGATCACTATGGATAGATACGAGGCTGATTGGTCTATGGTTGAGCGCGGATGGCAGACTCACGTTCTCGGTGAGGGCAGACAGTTTGCTTCGGCTGCTGAAGCAGTTAACACCTACCGTGCAGAGCTCTCGGTTATCGACCAGGATCTTCCTCCCTTCGTTATAGCTGAAAACGGAGCTCCCGTTGGTACTATCAATGATGGCGACAGCGTTATCTTCTTCAATTTCCGCGGCGACCGCGCAATTGAGATTTCCAAGACCTTTGACGCAAAGGACGGCGAGTTCGACAAGTTCGACAGAAAACGTGTTCCCTCTGTTGTTTACGCAGGTATGCTTGAGTACGACGGAGATCTTCACATTCCCTCTCGATACCTCGTTTCTCCCCCTGAGATTACCAACACCATGAGCGAATATCTCACCCTTAGCGGTGTTAAGCAGCTCGCTATATCCGAGACTCAGAAATACGGACACGTAACCTATTTCTGGAATGGTAGCCGCTCGGGCAAGTTCTCCGACGAGCTTGAGACCTATATTGAGATTCCCTCTGACGTTGTTCCATTCGAGCAGAGACCTTGGATGAAGTGTGCAGAGATCACCGACAAGCTTATCGAATGCCTCGAGAGCGGTGAATTCAAATATTTACGCGTTAACTTCCCCAACGGTGATATGGTTGGACACACGGGCTCTCTCCTTGCTACCCGTTGCTCTATGGAAGCACTTGACCTTCAGCTTGCAAGAATCCTTAAGGCTCTTGACAAGGTAGGTGGCGTTGCTCTTATTACCGCAGACCACGGAAACGCAGACGAGATGTTTGAGATGGACAAGAAGACAGGTCTTCCCAAGGCTGACAAGAACGGCAACTTCAAGTCAAAGACCAGCCACACCTTGAACCCCGTTCCCTGCATTATTTACGATAACGTAACCAACGGTGCATATACCGTTAAGGCAGACGAGGGCAAGTTTGGACTTTCCAACGTAGCCGCTACGATGGTAAATCTTATGGGCTTTGAGGCTCCCGATATGTGGGATGAAAGCATTATTAAGTTCTAAGTAAATATTAAAAGACCGCTATTTTTAAGCGGTCTTTTTTTATTCTGCTTTTCATATATCTTTATAAAAACCTTTGAAAGGCAGTGCTTTTACTTGGACAGACTAAAACGATTTTTTATAAACGGATTTCTTATGACCGCAGTGTCTCTCGCCATAAGATATATTTCGGTGGCTTTCAACGTATATCTTACTAACAAGATTGGTGCTTCGGCTATGGGACTTTTTACGCTTGTTTCAAGCGTTTACGGCTTTGCCTTGACTCTTGCAACCTCAGGCATAAGTCTTGCCACCACGAAACTTGTTTCCGAGGCTCTCGGCGGCGCAAAGAAAACCGACTGCGACGTTACTATACGCAAAATAATGAAGAAAAGCTTATTATTTTCTTTTTTTATAAGCCTTTTTGTAAGTGTTGCTCTTTATTTATTTTCGCCAAGCATTGCCGAAAGCATTTTAAATGACGCTCAAACCGTACGCCCCTTACGTGTGCTTGCACTAACGTTAGTTCCCATTGCGCTATCGTCATCGATCAGCGGATATTTTATTGCCATTCGTAGGGTTCACAAAAACGCCGCCGTTCAGGTACTTGGGCAAGCAATTCGAATTTTCGCCTGCGTTTATCTGCTTTCCGTAATTAGTGCAAATGACGTTGAAAGCGCGTGCCTTGCTATAATTGTCGGCGGCACTCTTGCAGAGCTTCTCTCGTTTTCGGTGCATCTTATTTCCTACTTAAAAAGTCTGCGAGGATTAAATAAAAAAGGAAGCCCCGACCTCTCGTTTTCCAAAAAGCTTATTCCTCTTACCGTGCCGATTGCTTTAAGCACGTACGTAAGATCTGCGCTTGTTACCGTTGAGCATCTGCTTATTCCTTGGGGACTCGAAAAGAGCGGATCCGCAAGAGATGCATCTCTTGCGGCGTACGGCGTTATGCATAGCGTAATCTTCCCTCTCGTTCTTTTTCCTGCAGCTATATCCTCTTCCTTTGCAGGTCTGCTTGTTCCCGAAATATCGGAATCCTCTGCGGCAAATGACGGTGCAAGAATTGAGCGTATAATATCCCGTGTGCTTAAAACGGTTTTGCTTTATTCCATCGGTGTTGCGGGTGTAATGATGTGCCTTTCGAGCGAGTTTGGAAGTATTATGAACATCGAAAGCTCTACTGCTAAATATATCTTACTCGTTTCTCCTCTTATTCCCGTAATGTATCTTGACACCTCGGTGGATTCTATTTTAAAAGGACTTGGACATCAGCTTTACTGTATGATAATAAACATACTTGATGCGTTGCTCTCCGTAATACTCGTTTGGATACTTTTGCCACGCTACGGAATAATGGGATATATAATTACAGTTTATTTTACCGAGCTGACAAACGCAATATTAAGCATAACAAGGCTTTTGTGTGTTACAAAAACAAAATTTAAAATTACCGATTGGCTGATAAAGCCGTTATTTTCGGCAATCGCTTCTACATCAATAGTAAGCTTCTCTCTCTCGAAATTCTCCCTTTTTGCGCAAAGCAAGGCAGAGATAGCATTGCACGTTTTTATTATAGTGGTAATATATCTGTTTTTCCTTTGCCTTACCAAAGCTATTTCACTAAAAAAGCTTAAGCATTCTATAAAAAACTTT
>JAZLCC010000064.1:0-2275 GCA_045614065.1 Eubacteriales bacterium
GAAATTTATGCCGAATTTAAACGAGCTCGGCGAATATACAGATATAGAGTATCTATGTACTAAGAATTTTGCATTTTTTCCCGAGCACACCATAAAGCTCATAGTTAAATACAGCTCCGAGGATTATGCAAAGGAAAAGGAACGTCTTAAAACTGCCTATGAGTATCTTGATGAGCCTCAAATTGAGGGTGATAGTTATACTATGCCCGTTACAAGCTTTTCGATCGATGGATTTTATATACGAGTTGTAAAATTCGAGGACACCCGCTATCCCAAAAATTTTGGAATGGTTGGTATTTCCAACGAAACCTGCGAAATTGCCTATTTATGGGTAGCTGCGTTTGATCTTGATGCTATGGGCGAAGTTAACGGAGACCCCAATAAGGCAATGCTTACTTACTTTAACGGGTGGTTTGATTTAAAGTAATATTTGTGGTGAAGATATTAAACTACCCGTTGACTTTTTTTATCTAATGTGATATAATTAACGTATAGAAACCATTCCCTGAAAACAAGGTTTTTCCTGACTTGAAGGCAACGGGCTAAACGTGTGATGTTTTTATATATGCTATAGCCATGCCTTTAGGTATGGCTATATTTTTTTGGAGGTGCTTTATGGAAACTCGAATTGCGGTTATGGGAATAATCGTTGAAAATACGTCGAGTGTTGAGGGGCTTAACGCTCTTTTGCACGAGTACAGAAATTATATAATAGGCAGAATGGGCATTCCGTATAAGGATAAGGGTATAAGCGTGGTAAGCGTTGCCGTTGACGCCCCTCAGGACGTGATTTCAACGCTTGCGGGCAAGGTTGGAAGACTTGAGGGAATAAGCGTTAAGACGGCTTATTCAAGCAAGACCTACGGTGCAGAGAATGAGTGAGTGTAAAAAGCTTATAGAAAGGCTTGCCACAGAGCATAGCCTCTCTTTGGAGGAGTACAAAGCTCTCGTTGAGGGGTACAGCGCAGAAAATGCCGAAATTCTTGCAAAATATGCCGTGGAGGCAAGAAAAAGCGTGTATTCAAATTCGGTATATATAAGAGGTCTTATCGAGATAAGCAATATATGCAAAAATAATTGCTTTTATTGCGGAATACGCCGTGATAACCGTGATTGCGAAAGATACCGACTTACTAAAGAGGATATACTTTCTTGCTGCGACGAGGGGTATGCTCTTGGCTTTAGAACCTTTGTTATGCAAGGCGGAGAGGATAGCTTTTTTACCGATGACGTGATTTGCGATATCGTTGAAAGCATAAAGAAAAAATATCCCGATTGCGCAATAACTCTCTCTTTGGGGGAGCGTAGCTTTGAAAGCTATAAAAGGCTTTACGATGCGGGCGCAGACCGATATTTGCTAAGACACGAAACGGCTGACAAGGAGCATTATTCGAGGCTCCACCCCGAGAATATGAGCTTTGATGCTCGAATGAATGCGCTTGCAGACCTTAAAAAAATCGGCTTTCAGGTTGGATGCGGATTTATGGTGGGCTCACCCTATCAAACGAGCGAAACGCTTGCAAAGGACCTTAAATTTATAGAGGAATTTGAGCCTCAAATGTGCGGAATAGGACCGTTTATACCGCACAACGCAACTCCGTTTGCAAATGCTTCGGCGGGAAGCGTTGATTTCACCTGTTATTTATTATCAATTATAAGGCTAATAAGTCCCAAAATTCTTTTGCCCGCAACCACGGCTCTCGGAAGCCTTGAGGAAAACGGACGGGAAAAAGGAATTTTGGCGGGCGCAAACGTGGTAATGCCAAATCTTTCGCCCTACGAAAGCCGAAAAAAATACGAGCTTTATAACAATAAGCTTTTTGGCAGCGCAGAGTCTGCGCAGGCGATAAACGATCTTAAAAAGAGAATAAACGCGATAGGCTATGAGATAGTAGTTGATCGCGGTGATGCAAAATAAATATTTTTAACTTTAACATAGAGAAAGGAATTTCACCATGGCAATTTACGATCCCAAATCATTAAAGGCAGAGGAATTTATAAACGACGGCGAGATACTTGATACGATAGCCTATGCCGAGGCAAATAAGCACAACGCCGCGCTTATAGAGGAAATACTTGAAAAGGCAAGACCCAAAAAGACCGCAGAGGGAACTGTTTGCGCAGGACTTTCGCATAGAGAGGCGGCTTTGCTCCTGCTTTGCGATATCCCCGAGCTTAACGAGAAGATGTATGCTCTCGCAGAGGAGATAAAGCTTGCATTCTACGGTAACAGAATAGTTATGTTTGCGCCCCTTTATCTTTCGAATTACTGCGT
>JAZLCC010000065.1:0-3951 GCA_045614065.1 Eubacteriales bacterium
GCCTGTCCAAAGATTGTCGGTATCCTCCTTGGCAACGTATCCGATAGAAACCTTGTTTACCTTTTGCGTATCGTAATACTCTACTTTGTCAAAAGGTGCGGGAAGTATAAAATGAATACCGGGCTTCAAGGTTTCATTTTGCAAAACTCCGAGTCTGTAGTGAGCCGCCTCTTGATAGGATTCGACCTGAACTATACCCGTTGAGAGCCAGAAAAGCGCCGCAACCGCAATTACTGTATACGGAATTATCTGCTTTATAAGCTTGACGCTCCAAAGGCTTCGCATTGTGATTCCGGTATTATTCTCAAGGAAGGAAAGAATGCTAAGATCGTTCTTATCCTTACCCGCAAAGGGCAACGGAATAACGATCTTCGGCTTTTCGGTAAGCTCTTTTTTTACAAAGCTGATAACAAGAGAAATAAGCATAAGCACCGATGCGTAATAGAAAATAACTATCAACGCATAATAAAGATACTTCTGCAGCTCCCCAAAGCCAAGAAGCTTTATAACAGTCGCTATCGACAACAAGATAAGAGAAAGTCTTGTGAGATAGAAGAAAACTCTTACGTTGTGGTAGAATGCTCCCGTTCTTTCGTTTTCGGGCTCTGAATGCTTTATCCATTTATCAATAATAATTGCTACAACAAAAAGCAAAACAAAGATTATAGGATGAATAAAGCTTAAGGGATTATAAAGCGAAGTAAGCTTCATAAGCATTACTCCGAAGAGCACTTGAAAGCCTGCAAATGCGCCCGCCACAAAAATTATTTGCAATATTTTATGCGATTTATTATACGCTACCGCAATGCCGTATGCACAAAGCTTTATCAAATACCACAAGGTAGAAAGAAATTTCTTTCCTTTTTTTGTTCCCTCCGCAAAGGTCTGCTTCTCAGGCTTTTGAGTTGGGATATTGCACGCAAAAAGATGCAATAAAATATTTACCGCCACGGGCATTGCAACTATCATTGCCGCCAAAAAGAACGGTAGGTATTTAACCGTAAAGAAAAAGTACAAAAGGCACGCGAAGGTAGCAATGAAAAATACGGTCGATATTATCTTTTGCGCAACACCACCGATTTTATTGCACTTCATATGTTCCTCCTGCGTAATCGTAATTATAATATTTCTTTGCATCCGCAAGTCTTGCGTTGTAGCCCGAAACGCCGAGAGCATCAAAATCTTCCTTTGTGCCCTCATAATAAACGTAGCTTAAATATCCACAATCCTCAAATGCAAAATTTCCTATGGATTTTACCGACTTCGGCATATAAATATAGCTAAACTGCGAAGCGCGGTAGAATGCGTAATCTCCTATGGTTTCAACGTTCTTGCCAAGCTTTAAATATTTAAGTCCCGAGCAAGAAACGAATGCGTATGATTCAATGGTTTTTACCGATTCGGGTATATTTACGTAATGAAGCTCATAGCAATAAGCAAATGCCGAATCGCCTATGAGAATTACGTTATTGCCAAGTTCTGCTCTTGAAAGCGTTGAAGAGGAGAAAGCGGCACAGCCTATAGTATAAACGCTGTCCGGAATCGTTACGTCCTTAATATTCTCATTTCCGATAAATGCGGCGCTGAGATGCTTAACGGTATTCGGAATTACAACCGTTGAATCGGTGCCGTTGTATTTCAACAATACCGAATCTCCAACGATCACAAACTCATCCTTTGCTTTAGAAGCGAGCCAAGGAGTATCCGTAAATGCATCGGGGTATATCGACCAAACCTTATCGGAAAACTCTACGTTAGCAAGCATCATACATCCGTTAAACGCAGATGCGCCCACGACCTCAACGTTCTTGCCCATCTTTACGCTTGTTGCGCTATTATTCTCATAAAATGCGCCCGCTCCAATTGCAACAACGGGATAGCCGCCTATAAGATCGGGAATAACTATCTCTGTCTCGCTACCCGTATGCTCAACTATAACTGCGGTTCCGTTATCGTAAAGCGCATAATTGAACACGCCCTCGGTGTAAACCGTTTGATCGCTTATAATCATTTCGGGAATGGTGAACTTTCCATCACCGCCAACGGGAACATCACTCGTTGATGCGTTATTATTGCTTCCACCGCAAGACGCTAAAACCGAGACGATCAAAATCAACGCAAGCGTTAAAGAAAATATTTTAACAAGCTTTTTCATCATATCTCCTCCTTTTAGCTTATCTTTTGGTTATATACTATCGATGCATTTGAAAAATAATCATTCTCCGCACCGTAGCTTATCTTTGAAAATGCGCCCTCAGAGCCACCGTAGTATACAGTTTTAAGATTTTCGCACTGTGCAAAAGCCGCCTCGCCAACGCTCTTTACCGATTTGCTAACGTATACGCTTTTAAGCTTTGAGCATCCTCTGAATGCATGAGGTCCAACAGCCGTAACCGAGCTTGGAACAGTAACGCTCTCAAGAGATACGCAATTAAGAAATACTCTATTGGGAAGCTTCTTTAAATTGCCCATTGACACACGTGTCAACGAAGAGCAATAGGAAAACGCTCCCTCACCTATTTCGGTAACCTTTGAAGGAAGCTCTACCTTAGTAAGGCTTTCGCATCCGCTGAACGCCTCGCTATTGATAGTGGTTACCGTCTCGGGAAAATCAAAATACGAAAGAGACGTACAGTTATAGAACGCAAGCTCGTCTATGTATATAAGCTTTGTTGCGCCAACAAACTCAGCAAGTCTTGAGCATGCGTAAAATGCACCCGAGCAAAGCTTTAAAAGATTCTCGCTTGCCTCTACTCTCGAAAGAGCGGTACACTCCGCAAAAGCATTATCGTGAATTATTTTCACGTTCTTGCCAAGCACAAGAAGAATAAGCCCTTCGTCCTTTTCAAAAGCCGACACGCCAATTTCAACAACGGGATAGCCGTTGATTTCATCGGGAATAGTAACCTCCGCATAATCAACCTGTCTTCCTGTTATAACTACAGTATTATTCTCGTAAATGCTATATACTAAGCCGTCATCCGTCAAATTGTTCTCTGAAATAATTGCATATTTCGTATTGTCAAGTCCATTGGTGCAAGCCGTTAAAGGAAGGACCGTAGCAATAACGATTATAAGCGAAATTACCGAAAGCAATATTTTTCGTTTCATCTGTATACCTCCGAAATATATTACAAAATTTGATACAAATATACACATAACATAATACCATACAAATGCATATTTTGTCAAGTGATTTAGTCACATAATTTGTATATTATATATTAATAATTATTAATATATAGAGCTTAAATGACCGAAGATGCATATGCTACATAAACTAAAATTAAGAGATTTTTCTCTTTGAGGTGAACAATGTATTTAAAAACTGTAATCGGAATACTTATTCCCTTTTTTGGAACAGCTTTAGGTGCTCTATGCGTGTATTTTTTGCGCAACGGCTTAAACAAAAGAATTACGAATGCGCTTAACGGATTTGCCTCGGGCGTAATGATCGCGGCATCAATTTGGAGTTTGCTCGTTCCCGCTATGGAATACGAATCTTCATTGATACTCGGCAAGCTATCGTTTTTGCCTGCGCTCCTTGGGCTTTGGATAGGAGTAGGACTTATGTTTTTGACCGAGAGGCTGATTCCCGACTCAAGCATCGATAACGGAATAGGCAAAAATATGCTCTTTTGGTCGGTAACCTTTCACAACCTTCCCGAGGGAATGGCGGTAGGCGTGCTTTATGCCGCCGCAATAAACGATAACTCACCGCAAACCTTAGGTGCGGCTATATCGCTTTCCATCGGAATAGCAATACAAAACTTTCCCGAAGGAGCAATTATTTCAATGCCTTTGCGCGGAAACGGAATGAACAAGCACAAGGCGTTCGGACTTGGTGTGCTCTCGGGTGTGGTTGAGCCTGTCGGTGCTATTCTAACCATAATGGCTGTATCCTTTATTTTACCCATATTACCGATACTCCTTGGAATTGCGGCAGGAGCT
>JAZLCC010000066.1:0-1564 GCA_045614065.1 Eubacteriales bacterium
ACGATCCGACTTGTATCGTCGTCGGGTCTTACCTCTACCATATCAACGGCAGATATTATCATACGGAAATCATCTTTTGTTCTGTAAAGATTTATAAATACAGCGTCGCCGCCCTTATATCTTCCGTAGGAAACCACGGGATTCTTTGCATCACCGTAAATAAAGGGAATTTCCTTCATGCCGCACTTACCCGAGGTAAGGTTGGGGTTGTACTCACCCATGTGGGAGAGAAGAAGAGTGTTACCCTTCCAGTCGGGGCAGAATATCTCGATAAATGCAACCTCATCGTAGCCCTTCATAAGAGCTCCTACGAGAGAAGCGGTGAGAACGTCGCCCTCGCCTGCGTAGCCCGTTCCGCGAGCCATAGCCTTGCATGCTTCCATAAAGGGCATTATTTCAAGTCCTGTTGCCTCGGTAATCTCTCTAAAGTTTACCGTCATAGCCGAGAGCTTGCGCTCCTCGATCCAACGTCTAACGGCAAGACAGTTGCGAGCCGTTCTTGCGTGAGATTCGGGATCGACGGGCTCTATCTGATAAAGTGCGGAAAGATCCTTTTCAATCTCTGCCGCTACGTCCTCATCCTTAACCTCGGCTCTGTACTTTGCAAGCTCGCCATCCTCAGGGTATACCACCTTTACGCCAAAGCGCTCAAGCATTTCGGAATCCTCAACGAGGAAGTCGCCCATTCCGTCAAAGCTTCCACCAATGCTACCCGTAGAGGAGCCGTTCATTGCTTTTGCCGCAACAGCCGCACGGATGAATCCTGCGGTCTTATCGATAACGTCGGAGTGGTCTACGTGTCCTGCCGCGATAGCAAACGCCTTGCCGCGTCTGTTAAGCATACTGCACATATCCATAACTCCGTGTATACCGTGGCAAAGGCTTATTTCAAACTGCTCAAGCGTAGGACCCATAGAGTAGGTCTCGGTTGTGTCGAGGACTACGATAGGGAGCTCGGTTGAAGCAAGAGCGTCAATGCACTCAAGAGAGGGGGAGTATGCCGCATGCCAGGTAACGATAGCCTTACATCCCTCTGCCTCAAATTTTGCAACGGCAGCTGCAAATTCTTCCTTTATACGGCAAAAGGGAACTGCGAGAACGTCAAAGCCCTTGTCGGAAAGCTCGTTTACAAGTCTGTCTGCAAAGGGCTCAAGGCGCGGGCGCGCCTTAGCACCGCTTCCGCAATCATCGTAAAGCTTGATATAAAAAGGCAAAAAGCCTATTTTAGTCTTGTTCATTTGTCTTTTCTCCTTGTTTAAATTTTGCAATCAAAAAGCTTTTCTGCATTCTTGTACATAAGCTTCTCAATATCCTCACGTGTGAATCCCATAGCGGTAGCCGCGCGCTTGAAGGCAAGAAGCTCCTCATACATAAAGAAAGTAATCTTCTCTGCTTCCTCTCCCTCCACTTCACGCATGTGCCTGTCATCGCTGACATCGCCGTACAGGCCTTTCGGGACAAGATTGATATAGGTGCCGTTTTCAGTGATCCTGTGTGTCCGCATCCTCAGAATAGGCAGATCCGAACCGAACATCAGGCGCTTCGGCCCCGTGAATTTCATGCA
>JAZLCC010000067.1:0-12093 GCA_045614065.1 Eubacteriales bacterium
AAAAGCTCACCGAACGCCTCTGTGCGGCTATTAGTATAAAGCTCGTCGATATTTGTATAATTTTTTGAACGGTAGCCGTACTTTACGCCATCGTACTTTGATACGTTGTTGCAAAGCTCTGCGCACATAAGAATATTCCAAGCAGTTTTTGCGGCGAGAAGAACCGAGTCGTCAATTGCCTCGACCTCGATTCCCTTTGCCTTAAATGCGTCAACTACCTTGTGAAGCTTTTCTCTCGTTGCGTCGTCTGCCGACTGTGCGATAGATTTTGCAACGGCAACCTTTTTAATGCTCTCAAAAGCAGACGCAGAGGAAACCTTTGCGCAATCAGCATCGGAAAGGCTGGTTCCGTCCTTATCATCGTGTCCGATGATTGCATCAAGCACGCTCTTTGCGCCGTCTACGCTCTTTGCGCTAACGCAAACCGCCTCACCCGAGCAAGCAACCGAAACGGTGCCGAAGCGAGAAACCGTTGCGTAGGTAGGCTTTATACAAACCTGACCCGAAAGAGCCGCCGCACGTCTTATAGCGCCGCTTGCGTCAAGACCTACAGCCGCCAAAACGTCGTCGGTCTTTAATATCTCGCTTGTAGCGAGCGAAAGATTACCGTTTTCGTCGGTAACGCTTCCAAAATAAGAGCTTTCGCCAAGAAGTCCCAAGGACATCTCGCCTACGTTCGCCTTTCCTGCGATAGAATATCCCGCAGCCTTAAGCTTGGTAACCACCTCTGCTTCAAAAAGGCTCTTATATCCGTCAAGCATCTTAGAGCCTGCGGTTGTAGGGAGTCCTACCGTGAGGATCATATCGTCAAGCAAAACAGACTTTGAAGCGGAAGCATCATTCTGACTTAAATATAATTTCATAATACTCCCCCTTACTCCACAAGTCTCGGAACCTGCCAATAGCCGTCCATAGTCTCGGGCGCGCCCTCTTGGAGTTCATCTCGTGTGAAATTTTTGATTACCACGTCCTCGCGAACAACGGTAAATATAGGCATTACCTGCACCATACGCTCAACGTTCTCGGTATCAATGGCGTTAAGAACGTCCATTTCTGCCTTCTGCTTTTCAAAGAAAGCGAGAACCTCAGCCTCTTCTGCATCGGTAAGCTTTAACTGATTAAGCTTCTGAAGCCTTCTCAATATATCACTGTTCATATAAAGCATAAAAACACCTCGTTTTTAATCTCTAACCTTTATGTGTACCTCACGGAGCTGCTGCTCTGTTACGTTACCGGGAGCGCCCATCATAACGTCCTGTGCGTTTCCGTTAAGCGGGAATGCAATTACGTCGCGGATAGTCTCTTCCTCTGCTATAAGCATTATCATTCTATCAACTCCGGGAGCCATTCCTGCGTGAGGAGGCGCACCGTAGGAGAATGCAGTGTAGAGAGCGCCGAACTTAGCCTTAACGTCCTCTTCTCCGTAGCCTGCAATCTCAAATGCCTTCTTCATTATCTCGGGATTGTGGTTTCTAACAGCGCCCGATGAAAGCTCTACGCCGTTACATACGATATCGTACTGATATGCGAATATCTCAAGCGGATCCTTATTAAGAAGCGCATCCATACCGCCCTGAGGCATCGAGAAGGGGTTGTGAGTGAAGTCTATCTTCTTTGCTTCCTCGTTGTACTCGTACATCGGGAAATCAACTATAAAGCAGAACTCGAAGGAATCCTTCTTGATAAGTCCGAGCTCGTTTGCGATCCAAGTTCTCATCTCGCCCGCAAGCTTGTTGATAACTGCAGGTGCATCGCTGATGAAGAAGAGCGAATCGCCTTCCTTGATTCCGCAGATCTCGCAAAGCTCTGCCTTCTGCTCCTCGGTAAGGAACTTAGCGATCGGGCCCTTGAACTCGCCATCCTCAAGAGTGATATATCCGCATCCGAACTTCATTCCAATGCTTCTCGAATAGGTGTCGATAGCCTTTTCGAATGCCTTCTTACCATCACCCTCGCCATCACGCTTAACAAGATAGTTTGCTACGATACCGCGAACGAGCTTGTTCTTGAAGGGAATGGTTCTACCGTTGATCTCAACAAATTCACGGGTTGCGAAGAACTCGGTGAGATCGTTGATTATAAGGGGGTTGCGAAGGTCGGGCTTGTCGGTTCCGTACTTAAGCATAGCATCGTTAAATGCTATACGACGGAAGGGGGGCTTGCTGATCTCCTTGTTGGAGAACTCCTTAAAGGTGTTGTAAACAACGGTTTCAGCAACCTCAAATACGTCCTCCTGAGTAGCAAAGGACATCTCAAAGTCGAGCTGATAGAACTCTCCGGGCGAACGGTCCTGACGAGCGTCCTCGTCTCTAAAGCAAGGAGCTATCTGGAAGTAGCGGTCAAAGCCCGAAGCCATAAGAAGCTGCTTGAACTGCTGAGGAGCCTGAGGAAGAGCGTAGAATTTGCCCTTGTGCTTACGGCTGGGAACAAGATAGTCTCTTGCGCCCTCGGGAGAGGATGCAGTGAGAATAGGAGTCTGTATCTCAAGGAATCCGAGAGACTCCATCTGCTTGCGAAGGTAGCTCAAAATATTAGCTCTGAGAATTATATTATTGTGAATGTCGGGGTTGCGAAGGTCAAGAAAACGATACTTAAGTCTTACGTCCTCGCGAGTGTCGGTGGAGTGCGCAGGCTCGAAAGGAAGAGAGAGCTGGCAGGGACCGAGAATTTCAAGAGAGTCAACGCGAACCTCAATAAGACCTGTTGCGATCTTGGGGTTAACGGTATCCTCATCTCTCTTAGTAACCTTACCCGAAACCGAAACAACGGTCTCACGGGTAACGCCGTTAAGCAAGGAATCGCTTGAAAGCACTACCTGAGTTACGCCGTAATGGTCGCGAAGGTCAACGAATATAACTCCGCCGTGGTCACGAACGGTATCGACCCAACCGCAGAGGGTTACGTCAGCGCCGATGTGCTGAACCGAGAGCTCGTTACAATTGTGAGTTCTTAACATAAATTTTATTCCTCCAAAAATATATATCTAAAAATATTATTTACAAAAAACAAAAAAAGATGCCAAAGTCCCTAATGGGACGAAAGACATCTTCCGCGGTACCACCCAAATTGATTCAAAGAATGAATCCTCTTTATGCGCCGTTACGTGGCGAAACGTGCAATTCTAATAACCTAAAAAGGCGTTCTTTTGCAGGCTCGGGAGTGTTTTTCACAAAAGCGTCGGGCAACCCTTTCAGCAAATGGGTGGCTCTCTGTATCCTATGCTATATGCTACTCGTTCCGTCATAGCCGATTATTCAAATACAAAGTTATTATACTATAATGAAGAAAATATGTCAATAGATTTTGCAAAAAAAATCCGCTTTAGCGCATTTAAAACGTTAAAGCGGATATGTTTTTAAGATTTAGGGTAAACGTGATCTCCTACGTACCCGGGATTTATCTGAGTTGAGCTTACCTCAATATCAATAGCCTTGGAGGAGAAGAAATAGTCCTGCGCGTTAGGATCATTATCATAATCGGTCCAAGTAACCGAACCATTACCAACGTCCTCAGGAAGCATGGTATTATTATAAAACACCATTTCAAGGCGGAAATCGCACATAGTCTCTGCTCCCGTAGAGCCGTTGGGGTTCTTACTAGGATCTACCGTAAAAGTTTTAGTCCAAACGCATTCATTGCTATTTAACGTCTCAATACCGCTGTTACCTGCGTCAACTTTATCATTGTTAACACCCTTCAAAAGAACGTAAGTTCCGTTTGAATCCTTCATCCAAACTCTATAATCGCACCAAACACCGTCGTCGAATCTACCGTAACCATCCTTACGTCTTGCTTGCTCTATTCGCTTTGCAACCTTATCGTTAAAGGTTATCTTTAGCTCGAAGTTGGATGCAACCTCGGAATTTGTGGTTTTTACGGAAAAATCATATTTTCTGTATGCCTCGTTATATCCTATAGGCGCACCGGGCTCACCGTCGAGCGCAAAATTCACCTCAAAGCCATCATCGTCTGAAGGTTTAAACACAAGCTCGAATGCCGCGGGGCGGGTAGTTTGATCGATTTCTTTATTTGTAACGTATTTTGCGTATACGGTTGAAAGCGCTATAGCGGTTATTAAAACCAATACTAAAACTAATATAATAATTTTTGGTAAGATTTTTCTGCGATTTTTCATTGAAAATCCCCCCTTACGTTAAAATCAAAAAAGTATATAAAGGACTTTTTAATTAGATACTACTATACACAGTACAATTTTACCATAGAATTGGAAATTTTGCAATAGCTTTTTCAAAAAAATCCATAAAATCACTGCAAAAGAGGTGTTTTTATTCTCAATAAGGCAAAAAGTGCTCTAGAAATCAAAAGCACACACGAAAATCACATATAAATTAAAAAGCAGAGCGCCCAAGCATTTAGCAAGAGCGCTCTGTGTTTTTTTATTTATTACTTTATATAAGAAGCATTCTTATTAGAGCCGTTAGTACAAGAAACAGAACCCATAAGGCAAGAGCCGTTATTCGTCTTTGTTGTGCTATCGGTGTAGACTGAAAGACCTGCTACATAATCCTTAGCTATTACCTTACCGTTTCCGTGGCAGTTATTGAATACTACTGTTGTACCACCTGACGCCTGACCAACGAAGCCTGCAATATGCTCACTGTCAGGGAAATTAACGGTTCCGTTCAAATGACAGTTATTAATAGTTAGCTTACCCTGCTGAATCGCTCCTACAAATCCACCAATATTATTAGCAGCAGATGCGCCCTGCTCTACCAAAACGCTATCCGCTATGGTTATATCAGTAAGCGACACATTTGCAGACGCATCGTTTATACGTCCGATTATCGTACCGAAATAAGGTTTTGCAGAGGCAACAAAATAAGAATTTTCAAGTATGAAATTCTTTATCTGCGCATTTCCACCAACTCCGCAGAATATTGATCTGTAGGAGTAAGCCGACGACATATACACGCCGCTTATCGAATGACCCTGACCGTCGAATATTCCTCTGAATTGGTAAGTGGAATTAATTGCTATAATAGCGTAATTCTCGCTACCCCTTGCCTTTATCTCATCAAGAGTCCCCTCGTTGATTATTATATCAGCGCCAAGCTTGATGGTTACGCCCTCAAAGGTTATAGCACCTGCGCTATCCTTACGGAGCTGATTTATTCCCATAAACTGATCTGCCGTGGTAAGGGTATAGGTCTTTGTTCCCTCCTTATACCAAGACGTATCGGGTGTTCCGCTATATACAGACGGAGCTTTTTCGGTAGGCAAGGTAGTTCCGATACGTATATCGGTTATGATAGGAAGGTGGTCTGACGTGTATCTTGCATTTTGGTAGGATATAGGTGCCGAACCTGCGCCAACTCTGTATTTAAGAGCCTTAAGACCGCTTGATATAAAGCAGAAATCAAGCATACTGTTCGAGGATCTATCGGCAACAGACGGATAGTTATTACCCTGATAAGCAAGCTTAAAGGCGTTATTCCACGTTCCTGCCACACCGTATCTTTCAAGCGCGGTTTCGTGTGCACTAACAAGTCCGTAAGCCTTGTTCATTTCAAGATACGGTTCAGAGCCTACGATATCGTTGTAGTCTCCCGATATGATAATGTGTACGTTTCTATCGGAATAACGTGCAGCCTTGACTGCATTGACCTGCTTCATAGCAAGCTCGATCTCCTTCAAACGCTCCATGGTACGGAGCTTTTGTACAGCAGGTGTACTGTAAGATGCGTTCTGGCCTCTATGCTGAGGATGAATATTTGCGTAAATGATTACGTCGCCATTTACTTCAAAGGATGCCCAAGTCATGATCTTTGTTGTAAGCATAACTCCGCCTTCAGCGGTCTTGAGCGCATTCATATCAGTATTTTGGGTTATTCCCAACTCTTTAAGCTCGGCTGCTGTAAGCTGATATCTACTTCCCTCGGTAGTTACGTCTGCAGCGGTAAGCGCTACGGTGTTTTTCGTATTATCCGACGTAGTGTATCTATATCCGCTTGCTAAAAAGCTCATTCCATTTTTATAGTATATAGAGCAATTACTCGAGCTGGTATTATCTGATTTTGATGTAGCCTTGGTATATCCCGTGAGCGAGAATTTTCCCAAAACGTGAGCATAATCTTCCTGAACGCCCAAAATATCAGGAGCGTAGAAATATATTTCCTGCTGTATTGCTTTAAGTCTTTCTGCTCCTGTTCCCGTTCCCGAGGTTGCGGTTGAAAAGTTAGCAAAATCCTGCTGAAGATTAAAGCTCATAACTCGAATATCGGTTCCATCGGGACGAAGTCCGTTTCTCGGGTCTATCGCATCGGATTTATAACCTACGAGCTCTCCTTTACATGCGGGAGCGGTAACGGTACCGTTGTTAGTCGATCCCTCTATGCTAAGAGATTTGATTGCCGATGTTCCGATAAGTCCGCCTGCGTCCGCCTTAGCTGTTATATCACCGTAATTTTTACAATTAATCATATTTACGGTTGCCAAGGTGTTGTCAGCCGAACCGAGAATACCTCCCGCCGATCTGCCGCTTATAGTTACTGAGCCGTGGAACTCACAATTCTCCATTGTAAGCGTTCCGCCATCAGCGATAATTCCAACGATTCCGCCCACCTTAGCGGTTTCATATCCCGCCTCTTTTACGGTTGAATGAACCGATACGTTCGATATAGTAACGTTTGCATCATCGCCAGAAACCTTTGAAACGAGAGTTCCAAGTATAACCTTATCCTTAGCAGTAGGACCGGTAACAAGAGTGTTAGTTACGTTAAGATTTTTTATTTCGGCATTTTTAGCAATCGAGCCAAGCATACCCTGAGCTCCCGCCGAGCCAAGCTTTAAATACGCACCCGAAACGGTGTGTCCCTGACCGTCAAGGCTACCGTTAAAGGTGTATTCGGAGGATACCGAGACCCACGGCTTATTGCTTGTGCCTCTTGCAACGACGGTATCCATATCACCCTCGTTTATAATCATATCCGATCCGAGCTTGATGCTTATTCCCTCAAAGGTTACAGCGCCCGCGGAGTCCTTGCGTATCTGATTTATTCCCACAAGCTGATCCGCGGTAGTAAGAACGTACTCCGATTGAGGATTATTCGCATCAAACCACGAGGTATCGGGAGTGCCGCTATATACCGATGCAGTAGACGGTTGAACAAAGATATCCGAGCTGCATATATTGCATATTCCATCGGTAACCTCGGAATGCGCGCAAACCTCGCCGCATCCGCTACAAACGCCCTCACTCCAGCTATGATTGTGTACCGTAGAGTTTATGGCAACCGTAATTTTACCCAAGCTATCGCCGCTCTCCGGAGTTCCCTCCGCTTTTATATTGG
The DNA here is from genome assembly GCA_045614065.1 of Eubacteriales bacterium. GTDB lineage: Bacteria > Bacillota > Clostridia > Oscillospirales > CAG-272 > HGM12713. Next base: position 7,311 of record JAZLCC010000067.1, read on the forward strand.
AAATGCCTTCAGGTGCGTTCTCCAAAGTCGTACCTACCGCACTTGCAAGCGTGTACGAGGAATTTTCAACAATAAGAACTGCCGTACCGTTAGGATTTGACGCTTGCTCAAACGTTACGTCTATATTGACCGCCGCGTTTGAATGGTTAGTTACCGTTATCTTACCGGTATCATCGGTCCATCCCTCAGCGGAACTCGAGTTGTTATAGCTATGATCCGAAGGATTCCACATTGCAGAACCCTCACTGTAGGTAAAGGAAACATCATCCCAAACCACGTCAATGCTATAAACGATGCTAGGAGCTGAACCGCTACTTGTAAAATTAAGAACAAGATCGGTAGAAACAGAGGTATCAATACCGTTTACGGTTGTCTTTTCATACGCTAACGTCAAATGGAGAGTAGACTCCTTTTGAATATTATAATCGGAAAGAGTTTTACCGTTTTCAAGCTCTACACCCGCAAAAATAAGTCTTTGCTTTTGAGGGGCTATTCCCTCTTTTTCTTGAATTTTAGCCTTTATCGCGTCGATAGAATCATTAGGCTCTACCTCAAGCGTTATCGTTCTGCTATCAAGAGTTTTAACAAATATTTGCATAGCCGATGTGGAAAGCACGGCAGTAGCAATCATCAAGATAGATAAAACGAGCGCCACAATAACCTTAAAAGTCTTATTCATAAGATTTTCTCCTGTTAATTTACAAATCATTTTATATAAGAAGCATTTTTATTTGAACCGCTTACGCACTTAATAGTACCCGTCAAGCAGGAGCCGTTATTCTTTTTAGTAGTAGAATCGGTGTAAACCGAAAGACCGGTTACATAATCCTTAGCTATTACCTCACCGCTTCCGTGGCAGTTGTTGAATACTATTGTAGTTCCACCTGCCGACTGACCTACGAAGCCTGCAATATGCTCGCCGTCGGGGAAATTAACGGTTCCGTTGAAATGACAGTTGCTAATAGTTAACTTGCCCTTTTGGAGCGCTCCTACAAATCCGCCCACATTGTTTGCGGGAGTTGCGCCCTGCTCTACCAAAACGCTATCCGCAAGGGTTATATTTGTAAGAGATACGTTTGCCGACGTATTATTTATACGTCCGATAATCGTGCCGAAATAAGGCAAATTAGAGGCAGAGAAATAAGAATTTTCAAGTATGAAATTCTTTATCTGTGCGTTTCCTCCAACACCGCCGAAGATCGCTCTGTAAGAGTTCTCCGTTGACAAATAAACTCCGCTTATCGAATGTCCTTGACCGTCAAAGATGCCTTTAAATTCATACGCAGAATTAACCATTGTCAATTTCTTATTTCCGTCTCCTTTAAGCTTGATGCTTTCCAAGGTTCCCTCGTTAATTATAATATCCACACCAAGCTTTATAGTAACGCCATCAAAGGTTATAGAGCCATTACTATCCTGTCGGAGTTTATTTATACCCACAAACTGATCCGCCGTGGTAAGAGTATAGGACTTTGTTCCCTCCTTATACCAAGACGTATCGGGTGTTCCGCTATATACCGAAGGAGCCTTCGCAGCAGGGACTGTTGCTCCAAAATATATGTCGGTAATAATAGGAAGATGGTCAGACGTGTATCTTAAATTCTGATAGGATATCGCAGCTGCGCCCGCGCCTACTCTGAATTTAAGAGCCTTGAGTCCGCTTGAAATAAAGCAGAAGTCAAGCATGCTGTTTGATGATCTATCAGCCACCGAGGGATAACTGTTACCCTGATTTGCAACCTTAAATGCGTTATTCCACGTTGCCGATACTCCATATCGCTCCGCCGCGGTTTCGTGCGCGCTCGAATAGCCGTATTGTTCCTTCAATTCAAGATAGGTTTGCGAACCAACAAGGTCATTGAAATCTCCAAGTATAACGACCTCTGCGTTCGTATAGGTTTTCTTAAGAGTTTTAACTTGCTCGTTTACGTAGTAAAGCTGCTTCAAGCGCTCCATCAAACGAAGCTTTTGCACTGCGGGAGTGCTGTACGCCGCATTTTGCGATCTGTGCTGAAGATGTACGTTTACAACGATCACATCCTTATTACCTACGCCAAATACTCCCCAAGTGATCATCTTGGGACCAAGCATTTTAGTTGTTCCCGAGGCGCTTGTGGTAAGATTTCTCATATCCTTATTTGTAGTTGAGGATGTGATTTTAAACTCTGCGAGCTCTGCCGCCGTAAGCTTATAATTGCCCGTACGCACGTCTTGTGCAGTAAGCGCCACCGTATTCTTGGTTCCGTCGGAGGTTACGTATTTTGAGCCGCCTGTTTTCTTCGTAACGCTTGACGTTTTATAAAATATCGAGCAGTTACTCATTCCACTGCTAAGAGTGCCGGGGGCAATTCTGGAATATCCGTCAAGGCTGAAATTCTCCAAGACCGTCGAGTAATCCTCTTGCACAGCTACAATATCGGGAGAATAGAAATATATTTCCTGCTTAACGGCTTTCATTCTATTTGTTCCCGCCTCGGAGAAGCTGTCGAAATCCGATTGAAGATTAAAGCTCATAACTCGAAGATCGGTATACTCGGAGCGAAGTCCGTTTCTTACGTCGATAGCATTCGACTGATATCCGAAGAGATCGCCTTGGCAGGTCGGCGCCTTAACGGTGCCGAGATTTTCAGAGCTTTCCACGTTGAGTATCTTGACAGCCGAGGTTCCTATAAGACCGCCCGCGTCGCAATTTGCGGTTATCGCTCCGTGATTTTCACAATTAAGTATATTAACCGTTGCCTTAGTGTTAAGCGCCGCGCCGAGAATTCCGCCCGCGGATCTACCGCTTGTGGTTACCGAGCCGTAGAAATTACAATTTTTCATTGTGAGCGTTCCCGCATCCGATATAATACCAACTATACCGCCGACCCAAGCGGTTTCATAGCCCGCCTCCTTAACCGTTGAATGAACGGTTACGTCGGAAATAGTAACGTTGGCATCATCGCCCGAAATTTTTGAAACAAGCGTTCCCAAGGTATTTTTGTCCTTTGCGGTAGGACCGCTTACAACGGTATTTATAACGTTTAAGTTCTTTATCTCGGCATTTTTACCGAGAGAGCCGAACAAACCTTGAACGCCCGAGCTGCCAAGCTTTAGATATGCGCCCGAGATCGTGTGCCCCTGACCGTCAAAGGATCCCAAAAAGGGATAGGCGGAGCTGACCATCACCCAGGTTTTATTATCGTCGCTTGAAAGTATATCCTCCATAGTACCTTTGTTGAATACTACGTCGGCGCCAAGCTTTATGCTTATTCCCTCAAAGGTTATAGCGCCCTCGCTATCCTTGCGAAGCTGATTAATGCCCATAACCTCGTCGGCAGTGGTGAGAATATACTCGCTTTTCACGTCATTCTTGTTATACCAAGAGGTGTCGGGAGTTCCGCTATAAACCGAAGCCTCCTCGGGCTCGTCTAAATCAGGGGGCGGAGTAACCTCGCCGTCGCCACCGTTATTTTCGCCGCCGTTATTTTCGCCGTTATCACCGCCTCCAAGGTTTTCGGTGCCGTTGGAAACGCCATTATCGGTATCAACCACGGATTGATCGTTTGACGTATCTATTACACCGTCGATCGTCGGCTTTGTGCAGGACGTTAATACCGATGCGGACAAAAGTAACGAGATAAATATAATTGAAAATTTTTTCATATTAACTACCTCAAAAAATTCCAGGTCCATTTTCACTAATACCCATAATATTATATCACATAATGCAATTCATTTCAATAGAAATCAGATTTTTTGTTGAATTTCACAATAACTTTTTTTGATAAAAAAGAACGGAGATTTTACTCTCCGTTCTAAAAATTCGGTTGATATCAACCTTTTTTATTTAAGTTTTCCTGAATGCATTAGCGTCAAGATTGAAAGTTACCTGATAATCGATACCGGTGTGCATTATTACCTTACTAGTATTGTTATCCATAGCAGTTTTATAATGTATGTCAGGATCATAATCTTTTATGCGAATGTCTTGATTAGTAAACTTCTTGTTGAGTATAGACAACTTATCGCCATTAACTTTCTTGGTAAACGTACTATCGTTTCCGGGATTTCGGCTTAAGCATTGATCATTTGTATGTTCATGACCTGTGTTAGAATCTTCAGGTGTACCCCATTCCGTACCGTAACCTCCTTCTGACGTAGGCTTTATACACTCAGCGTGAGTATGCTCATTACCCGCCCAAAGGCCCGTGTAGTTGGTATCAAGAATGATATAGCCTCTACGAACGTCGCCCGCGGTAACGTCTATATTCAAGCTCAACAAGTTAGTTTGAGTACCGGTAGTATCTTTAGTACCGAAAACTTGAGCAGCTGTCAAGGTCTCAGTACCAGCTACGTTATCATCTCCGGCAACAAGCTGCCTTGAAACGTCAGAGAAGTAGGTATATTCGCCCTCGTCATGAACAAGCGAGAAATCTACCTTTTCATCGGGGTCGTGAATATAGATCGGTACTTCCGCAATCAAGAACCTTGCTCTCAAGCCGTAATACCGCAAAAAGTCGTGTGTAGACAAAGCTACTGGTTCATCACTACTTTCAACATTAACCTTAAGATCTTGCGCTCTATGAATAATCATTATCTTATACTTACCCGCACCCATATTTTTTACGTCAGACTGCAAACCGGCATTAGGACCGCTAAAGCTCGGTGTGTCACTTCCCGCAACATTCGTTATATCATCTGCCGACCAAGTACCGGAAGTTTTAGCACTATTCCAAGTCAATTCTTTATCAGGTGCGGACCAATAAATAGCATGCTGATTGCCATGCTGGTTTTCCCAATC
>JAZLCC010000068.1:0-1600 GCA_045614065.1 Eubacteriales bacterium
GGAAACGCACATTGAGCCGTGAACAAAGGCCTCAAGCTCTATTCCCGCAGGAAGGGAAGCCTTTATCTCCTTTATTTCGTCAAGCATAAGCTCACGAGCAAGAACCAAGCGCTTAGCGCCTAAAGATACGTATGCGTTAGCCGCGGCGGCACTCACTATGCTTGCTTGAGTGGAGACGTGTATCTCCATTTCGGGCATTATCTCTTTAATAAGGTACATAACGCCCATATCGGCAACTATGCAAGCGTCGATCTTTGCGTCCTTGATGTATTCAAGAAAAGCACGGAGATCGGGGTATTCGTAGCCGTGGGGCATTGTGTTAAGTGTGAGATATATTTTCTTTCCGCGGGCGTGAACGTACTCCGACGCCTCAAAAAGCTCGTCGCTCGTAAAGTTGTCGGCGGCAGAGCGCATTCCAAAGCGTGTGCCTGCCAAATATACAGCGTCTGCGCCGTAAAGAAGCGCAGCCTTAAGCTTTTCAAAGTTTCCCGCTGGGGATAAAAGTTCGGGCATTTTATTTTCCTCGTTTTATAAATAATATTAATAATATTATAATATATTTTTATAATTATGTCAAGGTGGAAAGCTAATGATGCGTTGGAATAAGCTGATATGATCAAATACCGATCTTTACGCAAAAAAAACACGCTCGATATCCTTAGAAACCGAGCGTGTGATTTGATTTTTATTGAATTAGGTCAAGCTTATATCAAGAATTACTCGCCCTTAACAACGATTTTGAGACCCTGCATGCTGATGTTCATCTCCATAGCCTCGTTTATGTCAGCGAGAGCGTACTTGTGAGTGAGAAGCTCCTCAACGGGGAGACCGTCCTTCTGTGCTTCCTTAAGCATATCGCAAGCCTGGATCCAGTCTTTTGCCTGATATGTCCAAGAACCGATTACCTTGATCTCCTTATTGCAGATATCGAGGTGAGGATTGTAGGTGGTATCTCCGTTATCTACGAAGAAGCCAAGCTCACACATAGAGCCGCCGCGGCGAACGTACTTCCAAACGGTGCTTGCCGCCTTGGGAGAGCCGGTGCACTGGAATGCCATTTCTGCGCCCTTGCCATCGGTTATTTCAAGAACCTTTGCAATAGCGTCCTCTGTCATAAAGTTAGCGGTGTAAGCTGCGCCGAGCTTCTTAGCCATAGCAAGACGCTTCTCATCGCCGTCAACAGCGATTATGTTGCGAACCCCCATGGTACGAACTGCGGTGAGGAGAAGAAGTCCGATAGGACCGCAACCCTGAATGAGAACGTAGGAGCCCTGCTTGAAGTTGAATATCTGCTTTGCTTGCTCGATTGCGTGAATGATAACTGCCGCGGGCTCGATAAGGGTACGAAGATCAACGTCCATATCGCTTACGTTGAAGATAACGCCGCCTGCGTTAACCTTTATGTACTCACCGAACCAACCGTTAAAGTTCTTGTATGCTGCTTCACCGGGCATAAGACCGAAGATCTCGCCGCCGGGGCAGAGGTGAACGTGCTCGGGGTCATTCTTGCAGGTGTCGCAAACACCGCAAGGCTTAAGACCTGTAACTATCTTATCGCCAACAGCGAGGGGCTTTCCGTAGTAGTCGGTGGTAACGTTTT
>JAZLCC010000069.1:0-7806 GCA_045614065.1 Eubacteriales bacterium
CCACACATTGTAAATCCACTTCACAGGACTTTGCCGTGAGCCCAGTACCGAGAGTGCCATTTCTTTATGCTTATAGTTTGGATAAAAATGTGAAAGCAACAATGGTAGTAGATTATCTGCTACCAAAATAATAATCCATAACATTTTCATGTGTTTTATCTCGTCAAATTCAAGTTTATCGATTAGTTAGATTATACCATAAAAACGGCGAAAAGTAAATAGGACGGCGGAAAATGATGAATTGACGGCTAGCCGTCATGAATTGAAGCCTACGGCTTCATGATTTGAAATCTTCGATTTCATGAATTGAATTGCCCATTCTTTCAATGCCGCAGGCAATTCATGCACTATTGTGCAATTCATGGCGTAAGCCAATTCATGCCCGTAAGGGCAATTCATTGTTCTCAAAGAGATAACAAAAAATGCCCAGCATAAGCTGAGCATTTTTTGCAAGTTTCGACCAAGGTCGAAATTATCTCTTTGAGAACTGAGGAGCACGGCGTGCGCCCTTGAGTCCGTATTTCTTTCTTTCCTTCATACGAGGATCACGAGTAAGGAATCCTGCTGCCTTAAGAGCGGGCTTGTTGTTCTCGTCTGCTGCAACGAGAGCTCTTGCAAGGCCGTGACGGATTGCGCCTGCCTGACCGGAGAGACCACCGCCGTTTACGTTAGCGATGATATCGAACTTGCCCATCGTGTTAGTTGCAGCGAAAGGCTGATTTACGATAAGCTTCAAGGTCTCAAGGCCGAAATAATCGTCGATATCCTTCTTGTTAATGGTGATAACGCCGGTACCGGGAACGATACGAACGCGCGCTACACTCTTCTTTCTTCTACCAGTGCCGTAGAAGTAGGGCTTAGAGCTTGTATACATATTCATTTACCTCCTTACTTAACTTCAACAGCAACGGGCTTCTGTGCAGCCTGTGCGTGCTCAGCGCCTGCATATACTTTGAGTCTGGTGAAAGACTTTGCGCCGATAGAGTTGTGGGGAAGCATGCCCTTTACTGCAAGCTCCATTGCAAGCTCGGGCTTGGTTGCCATAAGAGTCTTGTACTGAACCTCTTTAAGACCACCGATGTAACCCGTGTGCCTGCGATAATACTTCTGATCAAGCTTCTTACCGGTAAGAATAGCCTTCTCTGCATTGATAATGATTACGAACTCACCGCAGTCTACGTGGGGGGTGAATTCAGGACGGTGCTTACCGCGAAGAATGTTAGCAGCCGCAACAGCAACACGACCAAGGGGCTTGTTTGCTGCGTCGATAACGTACCACTTACGCTCAACCGTCTCAACTTTTGCCATGTAAGTTGACATTGTCAAAAACCTCCATAAATTTTGTTTTTATTTTTCATACTTGCATATTATATCACGCAGACCTATGCTTGTCAATAGCTTTTTTAAAACTTTTTTCAAAAAATTAATTTAGTATATAACAATCTCTCGTTTTCTCTTAAAACGACCCATTTTCCTCGTTTTTTCTCAATCGCGAATTTTAAATTTATTTTCAAAAAATTGCGAAAAAAACGAGGAACAGCGCAAAATTTGCGTTATTCCCCGATTTTTTCATATAAAAAGCTTCTGATATTGTATTCCCTCTTTTGCCGCTTCAAGGGTTGGCTTTAAGAGTTCAAACGACGCCACGAGCGAATGAGGCTTGGATTTTGGATCATCCTGCTCCATAGGCACGAAATATACGTTTTTGCGATTGAGCATTACCGAAATGTTTTTCAGGTTTGCCGAGAGCGCATCGTTAGATGCAAGCGCTATCACGAGCCTACCGTTTCCACGCAGATGCGCCTTTGCCGCCATCGTTACTGCGGTATCGGTTATTCCCTCAGCCATCTTGGCAAGCGTATTTCCCGTACACGGGCATATAATGAGTGTATCGAGCCTTATTTTAGGTCCCAGCGGCTCGGCATCCTTAATGGTGTGTATAGGCTCTTTTCCACATATATTATATAACTCCGAGTAAAGCTCGCTCGCCTTACCAAAGCGTGTATCGGTTGAATATACGTTCTCACTGACTATCGGCAAGACCTCATATCCCTCTGTCACCAAGCCTCTTAACTGCTCCAATGAGCGCTTATGCGTACAATAGGAGCCGCACATTGCAAAGCCAATCATTCTGCCACCTCGCTCTCGATTATTTCACAAACGCAATCTGCAATAAGCTCTCCTGCGCTTATCGGCGCATACTTACCCGGTAACGATGCCGCCCAAAGAACGTTTGCACAGCACCGCTTGGCGGCGGAAACGTCAACTCCGCCGGGACCCGAAGCAAGATCGACTATCAATGCATCCTTATCCATTTCGCGCAAAAAATCCTCAAAAAACAAATACGCAGGTGCGGTATTAAAAATTATATCGTAGCCGCTTTTCAATGCGCTTATCGACTCCGCACAAAGCTTTTTTGCATCTGCGCCCGCAAGAGCCGCCCACGCAAGGTCGCTCTCCTTTCGTGCAAGAACGGTAACGCTTGCACCGAACGCTATCAGCAAATCGGCGAGCGCACGGGCTATACGTCCGTAGCCTGTTATCGCAAAGCGCGAGGAACGCAAATTCTTCTTCATATTATTCATTGCAACAGAAACCGCCGCTTCTGCCGTGGTATAAGCGTTCTTGATTTGAAATGCCTCGGATTTAAAATAATCTACCGTGCAAATGCCTCGTTTTTCGGCATCTCGCAGAATAGCATCGGGTATTTTGCCGCCAACAAGCAATGCGGAGCTTGGCATTTTTTCGATGACCTTAGCGAGTGCTATACTCTCGCCCTGATAAAAAGGAGCATTTAAGTGTATACCATCCGTCGTTGATGGCAACGGAAGCACGACAACCTTTGCCTTTGCAAGCGCATCCTCTAAGGAAGAGGCGATCTTAAATTCGGATGCTATCTCTGCACCCGCAAAAAAGGAAACGCAATATCCCCTCTTAAAAAGCCGCTCCGCCGCCGTTGCCTGACGTGCGTCGCCTCCCAACAGGGTAATTATTCTATGTGTTATCATCTATTTGCAAAATTTCCTTTCGTTGAATACGTCAAACACAAATGTGTTCAATAGTATCTTATGCGCAGGCACTGCTTTTGGGCAAAGAAAAAGGAGCATTTCTGCTCCTTTAATTTAACGGTAAAAATTCATACGTTTGGCCATTTTTCGGAATAGCGCTTGAGCGCTCACCATAGGTATACACAACACTCTCGCCGCTTGATGTAAGATTTGCCTTGTCATTTCCAACAAAGACTCCGTTTTCGATAGTATAACAAAAACGCACATCATCGGTGATGGCAACGTTCTCACCATAATCAAACAGTTCTATTGTAATATTATATTTTTCGGCACATTCAAAAATATCGCTATAAATTGGTAAATCCCCACTTTCAAGAGTTTTAGGAATTATAACCTTTCTAACAACTGTATTTTTACACACAGTATCAAGAGCTTTCAAATTTCCTTCATCGGGATTTGCGATTATATATTCGTCAATTTCAGTTGCATATTTCGACACATTACGCAATATCAAGCCACCGCTTAAATAATCTTTTTCGCCAATATTCACAACACTACATTCGGTACCGTTCGTAATAAAAACAGCCGATGCGTTATAATACTCCACATACTCCATAGACAGCTCTGCGGTAGCATTAAAAATCATCAAGCAGACAGCGAACGAGAGTGCGAAAGACCCCATAGGAACAAATATCATGCTCTTGTGCTTTAATTTTATAACAAGCATCACCGCAAATACTACGGTAAAAAGAATGACCAACAAAGATGCAAACTCAAATTTTAGCGATACAACTCCAAACCGCACCTCTGCAAAATAGTTTACTATTGCCATCATTACGTCTATTAGCTTATTCGTAGCAAAAACAAAGGGTACGCCAACGTAAGGTATAACGCCAACAATAGCGCTTATTGCGCACAACGGCATCAAAACCGTAACTATTGGGCTAAGTATTAGATTACACGGCAGAGTTGATATCGATATTGTGCCAAAATACGCCCACATTATGGGCAAGAGGAAGAAATTTGCCACAATTGTGATCATCAGGGTCTTTGCGCACCATAATAGCCCACGCAACGTGTACCTAACAATAGGATTTTTCTGCTTTGGATATGGCAATCTATCGCTAAACTGCGGATATACCACCAGCAATCCGAGCGTTGCAAGAAATGACATCCACATTCCGAGATCGTAGACCGAATACGGTGATAGTAGCACTATTAGCGAGATAGAAACGAACAACGAGGTCTGCGCATCGTTTTCCTCATAAAAGATATAACACGCGTATACCAAATAAAGCATTATAACGCTTCGCACTGCAGATGCCGCAAATGCCGTAAGACCCAAGAAAAATAGCGCTACTACCGATATTAGTGCTATTCTTATTGTCTTTTTAACGTGAAGCGAGCGTAAAACAAGCTCTAATGCTCCCATCAATAGCGAAATATGCATTCCGCTTACCGCAAGAATATGCGACGTACCCGAGCGTTTGAAGGCGGTATCGGTACGATCATCGATATCTCGAGTATCATTTACCAGCAATCCCTTAGCGATTGCGGCATGATCTCCAAACACCTTATCGATATGATCTGAGAATGCATCTTGCATTTCGTGGCAAAACGAGGATATTCCGTCGATTGAAAAATAGTTTTTGCTTTCAGGCTTTCGCACAAACACCCTATCTTCTTCAGTTACAGCAAGGCTAATAAGCTTTGAGCGCTCGCGAACGTCGGTAGCTCGCTCTATCTCTGCATTAAATATAAGCTCGTCGCCGTATTCAAGCTCGCCTATATTATCAATATAAAGCTCAGATTTGATATTTACATATTCATCCCCAACTCGCAAAAGTCTAACGTCATACTTATCCTCATTAGTTTGATTTATTATTCGAATCCAAACGGTATTTTTCCCTACCAAGGAATCGGCTTCGCTTTCGGGTCTCGATATAAACAAATATGAAGAAAATGCGCTCACAGACACTGCAAGGCACAATGCTCCGCAAAGTAGAGGCATAAATTTTCTATTTTTGAGTATTATAGTAAAAATGGCACCTATAATCATACCTATAGCCGCAATTATACCAACAACTATTTTTTCGCCTCCCGAAAGGAAGGTCATAAGCCAAGCGGAAAGCAGAAAAATAAAGGAGATAAGGCACAAATATCGACGTCGAAATAACTCCATATATCATTCTCCTTTCTTTTTTTGCTTTTTAATGATACCATATTTATATTAAAATGTCAATTAAATTAATACTTTTTGTCTAATTCGTAAATTTGTAAGTAAAAGCAATATTTTACTTGACATAATAGCAAAAATGGTGTATAATTTATTCGTAAATAATTATGATTACTACTAATTAAATTTTTATTATCGGAGGATATCAAAAATGTACGATAAGTTTGTTGAGCTTCTTGTTGACGAGCTCCAGATCGACCCCGCTGACATTACTATGGAGGCAGAGCTTTCCAATGATCTTGGAATCAACTCTATCGAGCTTGCTGACCTCGTTATGATTTGTGAGGATAAATTCGAAATCACCATTGATGACGATGACATTCGCAAATTCACCACTGTTGGCGACGTCGTAGCTTACCTTGAGACTCTTGAGGTTTAATTTTTGATTTAATAATTAAAAAACGCACTTGCATTTGCAAGTGCGTTCTTTTTTTATGTTGATCAAAGATACTTCTTAACGATATCGCTTGCCTCATCAGCAGGGATAGAGGACGTCATAACGATATTTACGCCAAGCTTCTCGGAAAGCTTTGCAACAAGCTCTACAAAGCCGTCGAAAGCAACTGCGTGATTATTGCAGATCTTAAGTGCAGAATCTACGAAAAGATCGGTGATATCGTGGTTACTTGCCAAAATACCTGCGATAAAGCCGTAGAGTGCATCGGTGTCTGCAACGAAATACTCCTCAGTATTTATAAGTCTTACAGAAGACTTAACGTCATAACGAAGCTTAACGCCCTTCTCTATACAAACTACATCACCCTTGGACTCAGCCGAAGCAGTATTTACAAGGTTAATGAGAGACTTGGTTTTACCTGTACCTTTTACTCCAATGATTAATTTCAACATTTGTGGAACCTCCTACGTTTTAGTTGAGCTAATGCTCATTTATATTATACAACATAATGCTCAATTTTTCAATAGGTTTTTGAAAATTTTTGTATATTTTTTATTACTTTAATCTTGCCTCAAGAGCTGCCTTTTCAGACTCGTATCCGGGCTTGCCAAGAAGAGCGAACATATTCTTCTTATAAGCCTCAACACCGGGCTGATTGAAGGGGTTTACGCCAAGAACGTAGCCCGAAACGCCGCAAGCAAACTCGAAGAAGTAGAGCAAATAGCCCAAGGAATACTCGCTCTTATCTGCAACCTCAAGAAGAATGTTGGGCGCGCCACCATCAACATGTGCAAGAATAGTTCCCTTCATTGCCATCTTGTTAACCTCATTAAGGTCAACGCCCGCAAGGAAGTTAAGACCGTCAACGTTAGCCTCGTCAAAAGGAACGGGCTTCTTCTCATCGGTAGAATTTACCGATACAACGGTCTCAAATATGTTTCTCGAGCCATCCTGAATGAACTGACCGAGAGAGTGGAGATCGGTGGAGAAGATAACGGATGCGGGGAAAATACCCTTCTTATCCTTACCCTCGCTCTCGCCGTAAAGCTGCTTCCACCACTCGTTAAACATTGCAGCGTAGGGCTCATAATTTACAAGAATTTCGGTTGCCTTGCCATTTCTATGGAGAAGATTACGGAGAGCGACGTACTTCATACAATCGTTCTTCTCAATATCGGAAGAAGCCTTGTACTCAGTTGCAGCGTCAGCCGCACCCTTCATAAGAGCGTCGATATCGGTGCCCGAAACTGCGATAGGAAGCAATCCTACAGCGGTGAGAACCGAGAAACGTCCTCCTACGTCATCCGGAACAACAAAGGTCTCGTATCCTGCCTCGTCAGCAAACTTCTTAAGAGTTCCTCTTGCCTTATCGGTAGTAACGAAGATTCTCTCCTTTGCTTCGTCCTTGCCGTACTTCGTTTCAAGAAGCTCACGGAATACACGGAAAGCAACTGCAGGCTCTGTGGTAGTACCCGACTTAGAAATTACGTTTATGCAGATATCCTTGCCCTCGCAAATAGCAAGAAGCTCATTCAAGGACTGTGCGCTTATATTGCATCCCGAGAAGTAAATATCGGGAGTTCCCTCATGCTTAAGGTTGTTGTAAAGCGGAGATTTTACGTACTCGATAACAGCTCTTGCTCCAAGATAGGAACCGCCGATACCGATAACAACGAAAACGTCGCACTTCTTCTGAATCTTTGCGGCAGCCGCCTTGATTCTTGCATACTCCTCCTTATCATAGTTAAAAGGAAGGTCTACCCAGCCCAAGAAATCGTTACCCTCGCCGTTGCCTGCAAGTAAGCACTCGTGAGCGGCCTTAACCTCTGCGCTGATAGCGTTGAGCTCCTCCTCCTTGATAAAGGGCTTTACGTAAGTATCATTTAATTTGATGGTCATTTTTATACCTCTTTTAAAATTGAATTTGTAATACATACATTCAATCTATTATACAATATTCCTCGCTCAAAATCAAGCCAAAAGTAGGATTTTTTTAATATTTTTTTATATTTTGCGTATTTTCAAAGCATTTCTGCGCATTTTTTGAGCAATAGCATAAAGCCGTTCCAAAACAAGAGGCGCTTCACGTTTTCGCACGCTATAATATCGATCCGACATATCTCTCCCTTACCGTCGGTATATGACACTATGCCAACGATATCACC
>JAZLCC010000070.1:0-3360 GCA_045614065.1 Eubacteriales bacterium
CATAGCATCGATGTCATAGGCAAGAGCATCGTAGGAAACACCGTTTTCAATAAAGGTTATTTCGTTACCAAGAACGCAAGAAAAGCTACGATATTTCTCGATACAAGCAGAAACGTCGGTGTATTCAAGACCCGAAAGGAACTTCTCGGTAATGCGATTTGCCAAGGCGTTGCGCTGAGTATTCAAGGTATAGGAATCGGTATAGCTTCCGAAAAGCGAGATAGCAATATCCTTAAGCTCGTCGGGAAAATCGGTATAAAGGTTTATTCCAAAGCCGATAGCAACGTATTTTTCATCGTCAACGAAGAAGGACTCGGCAAGAATTCCGCCCGCCTTTTTTCCGTAAAGAAATATATCGTTAACCCATTTTATTTCAGCCTTTAAGCCAAAAAGCTCACGAATCGATTCAACCGAGCAAACGGCGGCAAGGCAGGTAAGACGAAGAAACAAACCGTCATCCTCGGGAGCTTTAAACACAAGCGTCATATAAAGACCCGTGTTGTCGCTCGAGTAAAAGCTACGTCCGAGACGGCCCTTGCCCGCAGACTGACGCTCCGACATAATGAGAGCGGGCAATGCGCCACCCTCGCTTGCATATTTTTTTGCCTCATCGTTGGTCGAGGGCAGATCGGAAAAGCGAATAAACTCAAATTTCATAGCGAAATCTCCTTTGTGGAAAGCAATAATTATTTTCGCGTAGAAATTATATCACGAAGAGCAAAAAAAGTCAACAGTTAAGGGCGTTTTAGAGAAAGAAAATTGCGTTAGATTATTGCAAAAATCAGACCTTTGTGATATAATTATAATGATAAACTGTGTAATTATACCTTTTTGAAAAAATATTAAAAAAATATCAAAAAAATATTCGAAAAGCATCGAAAAGCAGCGAAAAATCGCCCTGCTTTTTCGCTCAAAAAAGGTCGAAAAATCAACGAAAGAGGCAGATATGATAATTTTGGCATCGGGCTCTCCCCGCAGACGTGAAATACTCGCCGATCTCGGCGCAACCTTCACCGTAATAACGGCAGACGTTGACGAATCCTCCGAGGAGAAGGACCCCGCTCTTTTAGCAAGCTCGCTCGCTTCACGCAAGGGACTTGCCGTATACGAAAAGCTTGTGAGTGAAAACCCCTCTCTTGCTTCAAATCCGATAATCTCGGCTGACACCGTTGTGTTTTGCGACGGCGAAATAATGGGCAAGCCAAAGGACGCTTCCGATGCAAAAAGAATGCTCAAAAAGCTCTCGGGCATCTCGCACGAGGTCTGCACGGGAATCTGCGTTATCAAGGACGGCAAAGTCTTTTGCGATTCTGTTACCACAAAGGTATTCGTTGACGAGCTTTCCGACGAGGAAATTGACGCATATATTGCAACGAATGATCCCTTTGACAAGGCAGGCTCGTACGGAATCCAAGGAATCTTCTCAAAGCATATTGGCAAAATCGAGGGATGCTACTTTAACGTAGTCGGTCTCCCTACAAACGCCCTCTCGCATCTTTTTAAGAAGGCAACGGGCGAAAGCATTTAATTTTCAACTGCAAAAATCAACGCAAAGAACAAATTTTTAAGGAAAGGAGCATATTATGGCAAAGATCATAGGCATAGATCTCGGAACAGCCAACACGCTGATCTGCGAAAAAAATAAAGGCCTGCTTTTCTCAACGCCAACGGTAGTAGCAATAAGCAAATCCGACCGTGAGGTTGTGGCGCTTGGCCACAAGGCTTATAGTATGCTCGGAAAGACCCCTGCGGGAATAGAGGCTATACGCCCCTTGCGTGATGGAGTGGTATCAAATCCCGACGTTACGGCAAAGCTTTTAAGAGCGCTCTTTGAGCACTCAAACGCAATTTCCTTCTTCTCCCGCCCCTCGGTCATAATATGTACTCCCTACAACGTAACCGAGGTTGAAAAGCGAGCCGTTGAGGATGCCGCATTCGAGGCGGGCGCTCGCTCGGTAGCTCTTGTGGAAGAGCCTCTTGCGGCGGCTATCGGCACGGGAATCCGTGTAAATCACGCTCAAGGAAATATGATCGTCGATATCGGCGGCGGCACCACCGAGGTTGCCGTTATAAGCCTTGGCGGTATAGTTGCATCAAGCTCTATCCGTGTTGCGGGCGACGAGTTCGACGAGTCTATCGTTTCCTACCTCTCTCGCAGACGTGGAATCAGAATAGGCGTTTCGCAAGCCGAGGCTCTCAAAATTGCCATAGGCTCCGCTCACCATTCCTGCGATAACGGAAGCCGCGACGTTTCGGGTCATAGCCTTGAAAGCGGACTCTCTGCTACTATGAAAATACTATCCTCCGAGATTCGTGAGGCTATAACGCCCAATCTCGAGCAGATCATTGATACTATCAAACGCACCCTCGAGCAAACTCCACCCGAGCTCTCCTCCGATATATACGATCAAGGAATTGTTCTCACGGGCGGCGGCGCTCTTCTCCCGGGTATAGAAAAGCTTATTACCGAACGCACTAACCTCAAGGTACGCGTTGCTAAACGCCCCTTGCAGAGCGTCTGCCTCGGTATCTATCGCATTATCGAAAGCGAGGGCAAGCTCGGCAGCCTTCTCCAATACCGCGGACGATAAGCATTCTTTTTGCCGACAGCCGTATAAGGTCGCTTTTTTATGGTCGCTTTTTGAAAAAAGGTCGGCAGTGCCGACAGCCAAGCTCAGGCATTGATATATTAATTTTTAAAATTTATACCCCGATGCCATAGACATTTAACAAGGCACGCAAAAACTTTCATACGGGAAAGTTTTTTGGAGTTTTCAAAGTACGCTCGACGGTTAAGAGTGCTATGTTTGCATACCTCGCCGCCCTGCGTAGGGAGGCTTTGGTTAGATTTACGCCCAAAAGGGCAAATAATGATGCAATAGTGCGTTAGCACCTGCTTTAATTTAAAATTGTTTTAGACTCTACTCATCCACCGCCCACACGCGAACCCCCAAAAACTCGACAAGCTCGTTTTGTGGAACCCCGTGGCGGTCCCCCTTCTCTCACAAGAGAAGGCTACCGTAATCGTTTCTTCCAACGGCTAATTGATAGAAAGCAAGAATTTTTACTTTGTAACAAACTGTTGTAGGAAGTCTAAAATCTTGCAAGCCTTCTCCAGCGGGAGAAGGTGGCAGCCGAAGGCTGACGGATGAGGTGTCTTACATAAAAATTTGATATTTTTATCATCAAACGCACTATGTGATTTTTAATATTCTCCCTGTTCAGTTCTTTGAAAGAGGGGTGCAGAAATTAAAGTAAAAAAGCAAAAGTGAAGGGTGAAAAAGTAAACGCACCGAAGTCATAATGAAATCGGGCACATAACTTAAATATTCGATATTGCGATGGGCGAGTATGGCTGTC
>JAZLCC010000071.1:0-3968 GCA_045614065.1 Eubacteriales bacterium
CATACTGAAAGGTTTTTGCGCACATAGTGCGCTCGACCACAGAAAACAAAAAATCCCAAAATTGTAGGGACAGGCGTCCTCGACTGTCCGAAAAAATAATGAAATTTAATGTTTTTAACAATCAACATTATAATCTGTAGGGGAGACCTGTGGTCTCCCGCAGTTCGCCCCTACCGGATGTATTTACATAATGCGTGTCATCCTGAGCGGAGAAAATCTCACGGTGTGAGATTTTCGTAGTCGAACCCGACCCAAGGGACGGCGGGAAGCGGGATCTATAATGAAATTTTAGTATGTTTCGCCCGAGATCCCACCTCGCTTTGCTCGGTGCTGCTTCGCAGTTCGACTTCGCTGCGCTACGCTCAGGATGACACGGGCGGCTGTTAATTTTTGTATTTAACCAATCCCCCCAGTTCAGTTTTTAAAAGGATAGGGGTGTGGGGGAAGGGAAACTTTTTTTAAAAAGTTTCCCTTCCCCCACAAAAAACACAAAAAACACAAAAACACAAAAACACAAAAAAACAATAAAAAACAAAGGAGGTGGCAGAATGCGAACAGCGATAGACGGGCTCGTGCTCAGAGAGCACGATTCGGGCGAGAATGATAAATTACTTCTCGTGCTCACGGCAGAGATGGGCAAGATATGGGTCGTAGCCAAGGGCGGAAAGAGCATAAAGAGCAAAAAGAGCGCAATATGCCACGCCTTTACGTATGCAGAATTCGAGATATACGAAAAGAACGAAAGATATTGGCTGTCTGGAGGATCCCCGAATAATATATTTTTCTCATATAGACCTGACGTTGACGGATATGCGCTCGGAGCGTATATAGCATCTATATGCGACGAGATCAGCACAGAAGGAGAGAGCGACGAGGCAAAAATTATTTTGCGAGCAACGCTTAACGCATTTTACGCAATAGAAAAGAAGTTATATCCGTTAGAGCAAATAAAGGCGGCGTACGAGCTTTTTGCGGCGGCAGTATCAGGGTTCTGCCCCGACCTTTCGGCGTGCGGAGAATGCGAAAAAACGCCGTCAGACGAGCTTTTTTGGCTCGACGTTATGAACGGAGGCATACTGTGCGGAGATTGCAAAGCAAAGCGCCCAACGGGAGCAGACGTTTTGGAAACCGACGAATTTAACGCACGAAGCATTTTGCTGCCTCTCGACCAAACCTCGCTTGCGGCAATAAGATATTGCGTAGGCGCACCCGTTAACCGACTTTTCAGCTTCTCGGTAACAAACGAAAAAAGCGCAAGACTCTTCTACCGCGCGGCAGAGGCCTATTTGTTAAACCACCTTGAGCGTGGATTTGACGCATTAGCTTTTTACTATAAAATTAAGGATTGACAAAATGAGTATAACGAACATAAAAGAAAAAACGCTTACTACTCTTGAATTTGATAAAATATGCGCTATTCTCGCATCGCACTGCCCTACGGCGGGCGCAAAGGAAATAGCGCTCGCTCTCACGCCATACCTCTACGCAGAGCAGGTAAAAAGAGCGCAGAAAAAAACGACCGACGCACGCAGATTGCTTGAAGCAAAGGGAATGCCGCCGTTCGGCCACGTTGTAAATATAACCGAAGCCTGCGAGCGAGCAAAAAAAGGAGCTACCCTCACTCCGCGCGAGCTTATAGATGCGGCACAGCTTCTCCGCTCGTCGCGCTCGATGCTCGATTATATCCGCGCAAATAAGACCTTTGATACCTCTATCGACGAGATATTTTTAAGACTTATGCCCAACCGTGCACTTGAGGATAGAATTTTGCGTTCGATAATCTCCGAGGATACTATCTCCGACGAGGCAAGCTCGGCGCTCGCAGATATACGCCGTAAAATGCGTGTAGGTAACCAAAAAATAAAGGAAACCTTGGCAAAATATCTTAGCGGTTCATTTTCAAAATACCTTCAAGAAAATATCGTAACCCAAAGAAACGGAAGATACGTTGTTCCCGTAAAGGCGGAATACCGCAACGAGGTTAAAGGGCTTATGCACGATTCCTCGTCCTCGGGCGCTACGGTGTTTATCGAGCCTATGGCGGTAGTCGAGGCAAATAACGAGCTCCGTATGCTCGAAAATAAGGAAAAGCTTGAAATAGAGCGCGTGCTCTCCGAGCTTTCGGCAGGAATTGCGGGAATTGCAGATATTCTTTGCCTTAACTATGAAAATATAAGCGAGCTTGCTTTCCTCTTCGGTTGCGCATCGTTCTCAATAAAGCTCGACGCCTGCGAGCCGATAATTAACGATCGCAAGGCGTGCAACCTTGTCAGAGCAAGACATCCCCTTATAGATAAAGAAAAGGTCGTACCGATAAGCATCTCGCTCGGCTACGATTACGATACCGTTATTATAACAGGCCCCAACACGGGCGGTAAAACGGTAAGCCTTAAGACCCTCGGTCTTCTCTCATTAATGGCTCAATCGGGTCTGCATATCCCCGCCGACGAGGGAAGCTCGGTCTGCATATTCGAGAATATTCTCGTTTCGATAGGCGATGAACAAAGCATAGAGCAGTCGCTCTCGACGTTCTCGGGCCATATGGTAAATATCGTATCGATAATCAAGGAAAAAAGCGAAAATTCGCTCGTTCTCTTCGACGAGCTCGGCGCAGGAACAGACCCCATCGAGGGCGCGGCTCTCGCCGTTGCGATAATTGAGGATATTCGAGCATCGGGCGCGCTTTGTGCCGCTACAACGCACTATACAGAGCTGAAAACCTACGCAATGAACACAGATGGCGTTACAAACGCATCCTGCGAATTTGATGTAGAAACGCTCCGCCCAACCTTTAAGCTCATAATCGGCGCTCCCGGTAAATCAAATGCATTTGCAATCTCTCAAAAGCTCGGACTTTCCGAAAATATCCTCTTGCGAGCAGAAAATTACGTTGCAAACGATAATAAACAGATGGAAAAGGTGCTTGGCGAGCTTGAGGCAGAGCGTCAGGCGGCAGAAAAGGAACGCCTTGCGGCAGAAAAAATGCGCAAGGAATACGAGCGCTTTAAGGCAGAAAACGAGAATGAAATAAGAAAGATGCACGCAAGCGCCGAAAAGGCACTCAAGGCGGCGCAGACCAAGGCAGAATCTATGGTTGAAAGCGCAAAGCGCTCCGCAGATTACATTATGGACGAAATGGATAAGCTCCGTAAGCAAAAGGAGAGCGAGCGCCTTGCCGAGGAGCTTGCCGCCGCAAGACGGGATATCCGTGAGCATCTTCGCACCAATGCCGACGTATACGCACCCGTTACCAAGGAAGAGGAAGAAAACTACGTTCTTCCCCGTCCTTTAAAGAAGGGCGACGAGGTAATAATTCGAAGCCTCGGCAAAAAGGCCGTTGTTTTAGAGCTTCCTAACAAGCAGGACCTCGTTGCTATTCAAGCAGGCATAATTAAAACAAAGGTTCGCCTCTCCGACCTTCGTCTTATAGACGAAACCGCAAAAAAGAAGGATAACTCAAACCGCAGTGCATACCGTGCTACGGTTAGCCGAGATTTCAAGCCCGAGATAGATCTCCGCGGAAAAACGGGAGACGAGGCTTGGAGCGCCATTGATAAATATTTCGACGAGGCGCTGATTGCAGGCTTCCGCTCGCTCCGCCTAATTCACGGCAAAGGAACGGGCGCACTCAAAAAATATCTTTGGGTAGAGCTCAAGCGCGACTCGCGTGTTGCGTCATTCCGCATAGGTCAGTTCGGCGAGGGTGATGGCGGAGTTACCGTGGTGGAATTAAAGTGAATTATATTGCGTTACATCAGCACCTTTTCACTATTCACTTTTACCTATTACCTAATCGACAAGGTTCGAGTCCTTGATGGTCCACCAGACAGAATCCTGAATGCGAAAGCGTTCAGGATTTTTACTTTTTTCCTATTCACTCTTCACTAAAATCGCATTCAGGATTTTTTGAAGGTAATAAGTAAGAGGTAATAGTGAAGAAGAGGGAAGGTGGTTTGCTCCGCAAATCT
>JAZLCC010000072.1:0-3205 GCA_045614065.1 Eubacteriales bacterium
GGGTTTGCCGCTAATCTAAACGATGCGGAGAACAAGGCTAAGAATTTCACGGTTAATATCCCCGCTGAACAGACCGATATAATCTGCGATAAGTGCGGAAGCAAGATGGTTGTTAAGAACGGCCGCTTTGGTAAATTTGCGGCTTGCCCCAACTATCCGCAGTGCAAGAATACAAAGCCCTTGACCTCGCCCGAAAAGGAAGAGCAAAAGGAGAAGAAGCAGCAGGTCGTTGCCGACTTTAAGTGTGAGCTTTGCGGCGGCGATATGGTGCAGAGAAGCGGACGCTACGGAAGCTTCTTTGCTTGCGCAAACTTCCCTGCGTGCAGCTTTACAAAGCAGAAGACCCGTGATATCGGTGTTGCTTGCCCCAAGTGCGGCTCGAAGATCGTTATGAAGAACGGCAAGAACAAGACGGTATTCTACAGCTGTGAGAAGTATCCTACCTGTGATTTCTCCTCGTGGGATATGCCTACCGATGAAAAGTGCCCCGATTGCGGAGATATTCTCTATCGCAAGAAGGGACAAAGCCTTCTTTTCTGCCACACCAAATCCTGTGGCTTTAAAAAGGAAGTAAAGGAATAATTGTTATGCAAGAAAAAAGAATAACCGTCTGCGGCGGCGGACTTGCGGGATGCGAGGCGGCGTGGCAGGCGGCAAATAGAGGCGTTAAGGTAAGGCTCTTTGAGATGAAGCCTAAAAAATTCACGCCTGCGCATCATTCCGAGGGGCTTTCCGAGCTTGTTTGCTCAAACTCTCTTCGCTCCGAGGTGGTCAGCAACGCAGTGGGACTTCTTAAGGAGGAGATGCGCCGTCTTGGCTCGCTTATAATGGAGGCGGCTGACGCAACGCGTGTTCCTGCAGGCTCGGCTCTTGCCGTTGACCGTGAGAAGTTCTCGGCTTATATAACCGAAAAAATAAAAAATCACCCAAACATCGAGCT
Source organism: Eubacteriales bacterium (assembly GCA_045614065.1). GTDB lineage: Bacteria > Bacillota > Clostridia > Oscillospirales > CAG-272 > HGM12713. The sequence goes on from JAZLCC010000072.1 coordinate 941, forward strand.
TATCGAGCAAGAGGTGGAATCGGTTGAGGAGGGTGAGATAACCGTTATAGCAACGGGTCCTCTTACCTCTGACGGATTCGCAAAATATATTGAGGAGATGCTTGGCGCAGAGTCGCTTCATTTCTTTGATGCCGCGGCGCCTATCGTTGATGCCGAGAGTATAAATACCGACGTTGCTTTCTTTGCCTCGCGCTATGATAAGGGCGACGCCGATTACATCAACTGTCCTATGAACAAGGAGCAGTACGATGCGTTTTGGGAGGCGCTTATTTCTGCCGAGGAGGCTCCCTTAAAGGAGTTCGACCGTGAGGAGCAGAAGAAGAACATCAAGGTTTTTGAGGGCTGTATGCCTGTTGAGGTAATGGCTCGACGTGGCAGGGACACTCTTCTCTTTGGACCTCTTAAGCCCGTAGGACTTATCGACAAGCGCACGGGCAGGGAATCGGTTGCTGTTGTTCAGCTTCGTAAGGAAAACGAGGAGGGAACAATGTATAATCTCGTTGGCTTCCAGACTCACCTTACCTTTGGCGAGCAGAAGCGTGTTTTCCGTATGATTCCCGGCCTTGAAAATGCAGAGTTTTTGCGTTACGGCGTTATGCACAGAAACACCTATCTCAATTCGCCCACAAGGCTTGATGCAAATTATCGCTTGCGCGGCTCTGATATTTATTTTGCGGGGCAGATGACGGGCGTTGAGGGATATATTGAGTCGGCAGGCTCGGGTCTTGTTGCGGGAATTTCTGCGGCGGCAGAGGCTCTTGGCAAAACCGCTCCCGTATTTCCTCGTGCTACAATGCTTGGCGCAATGTCAAACTACGTGGCAAACGGCTCGACAGGTGCATTTTTACCTATGAACGCAAATTTTGGAATAATTGAGCCCTTGCCCGCTCGTGTTAAGGGTGGCAAGATAGCAAAAAATCAAGCTCTTGCAGAGCGTGCCTTAGCGCTTATTGACGAGCTTAAGGAAACCTTATAAAATCGATTTTATCCTTTGGAAAGGAGGATCTATGCAACGTACAGATTTTGAAGCGCTTGAGAGCGCTATCGGCTATAAATTTAAAAACCGTGCTTATTTGAAAGAGGCGTTGACTCACTCCTCCTATTCAAACGAGCTTCGTGCTAAAAAGCAGGTCGTTCCCTGCAACGAGCGACTTGAGTTTTTGGGAGACACCGTGCTTTCTGCGGTTGTAAGCGAATATCTCTTTGAGAAGTATCCGCAGACTCCAGAGGGTGAGCTTTCAACTATGCGTGCGGCTCTCGTTCAGTCGCAGGCTCTTGCATCTTATTCTCGTTTGTTTGGTATTGGAGATTTTCTTTATCTTGGTAACGGAGAGGAGAAGAACGACGGCAGAAACCGTCAGTCTACTCTTGAGAACGCCTTCGAGGCTCTCGTTGCCGCAATCTATCTCGATGCCGCCGAGAACGGTCTTTTTGAGGTTCGCAAGCTTGTTCTTCCTATAATTAAGGCTCAGCTTTCCGACGGCGATTTTTCGCTTCGTAATACCGATGCCAAGACAGAGCTTCAACAGCTCATTCAGCAGACCGAGGGCGATTTCCTTGAATACAAGGTTGTTTCCGAGTCGGGACCCGACCACAACAAGATATTTTCTGTTGTTGCTATGCTTAATTCGAACGTTATCGGCAAGGGTGAGGGTCATTCTAAGCGTGAGGCTGAGCAATCCGCCGCTCGCGAAGCTCTTAAGCTCTTTGGTAAGCTTTGATTTTTAGGTTTTTAATATTGGTGGATACACGTGGGGGAGAAACTTTCTCCCCCACACCCCTTTTTCAAAGAACTGAACGGGGGATATATTGAATTTAAAATTAAAAATTGTTTTTTTGTTGTTACGGTATTTACCGTAGGGCGTACGGCTTGCTCCCGCCGTTTTTTGCGATACGCTAACGTTTTTTGTGTCATCAGGTAGGGGCGAACTGCGTTCGCCCGCGGGAGCACCAAGGCGCGCCCCTACAGATTGGAATGTTAATTGTTAAAAATATCAAATTTTATTGTTTTTCGGACAGTCGAGGACGCCTGTCCCTACAATTAAAGGGGTGTGTGCGCATAGGTCGAACGCAGAATGTGCGCAAAATCTTCCTTTTTGGAAGTTTTTGCGGAGCTTTTTTCAAAAAAGTGGCATATAAAAGCGACCATAAATCGTAACAAATTCTAATCCATAAACCGCTTTTTCTTTTGACACCGTAAGCGCAAAAGAAAAAGCTAACAAAAAGAAAACGCTGTTTTTTATGGGCTCTGCCCAAACCCGCAAG
>JAZLCC010000073.1:0-4625 GCA_045614065.1 Eubacteriales bacterium
GGGTGCAGTGCGAACATTGCACTTTCGACCGTCAAGCGAAAATGTGCGCTAAAAACTTCCCGTTGGAAGTTTTTTGGCGCTACCTTTTTTTCAAAAAAGGTAGCAAACAAAAGCGACCCTAAAAATCACACTCTTCCTTTAAGAGCAGAGGAAGAGAGCTGGGAATAACAAATTTTATATTGACCGTCGGAGTCGATATAGAGAATAAAAGATTTAGGAAGCTCGTCGAGAGAGGCGCTTTCAGAGAGCCCTGCTTTTTCATTCGACGAGAGATATTTTCGAGTAACGGCGGAGAGTGTAGCATTATCCATATCGAAGATACCGACAACGCGTTCAAGCAAGATAGTTTTATTATTTCCAACGTGCAAAAACATTTTAGGTTACTCCATTTCCTGATAGGTACCGTTAACAACGAGAATCTTTTTATCTGCATCGAGAGCCTCGACAACCTTCATTTCGCAGGTAGTAATAATAACCTGCTTACCCTTGGCAAAGCGAAGCATATAATTTCGCCGAGTATCGTCAAGCTCGGAGAGAACGTCATCAAAGAGAAATACGGGATAGTCCCCAAACTCTTCTTTGCAGATCTCGCCCTCGGCAAGCTTTAAGGCAAGAGCCAAGGAGCGTTGCTGACCTTGAGATGCAAAGCTGCGAGCGTTCTTTCCGTTAATTTTTATCTCGATATCGTCCTTATGAATACCCCAAAGGGTAGAGCCGACGAATATCTCTCTATCGTGCGAGGAAGAGAGAAGCGAGATGTATTTTTGCCTTACCGCCTCACGGTTTGAGTATTCCTCGGCATCAAGCGACGCCGAGCCACGGTAGATTATCTCAACGCTTTCCTTCTTGCCCGTCATATCCTCAAAGCAGCTCGAAACGATAGCCGATACACGCTTTAAAAATTCAACTCTGTAATAGGTTATTTCCGCCGCCTCGGTGGCAAGCTGCTCCGACCAGAGGTCAACCGTAGCGTCAAAGACGTCTCGGTTCGAGACAGCCGATTTTATAAGCGCGTTACGCTGCTTTAAAAAGTAGGAATACCTTTGAAGCGAGCGAATATATTTGGGGCTTATGCGGCTTATCGCAATATCAAGGTAGGTTCTGCGCTCGAGCGGGCCGTCCTTGATAAGCGAGAGATGCTCGGGGCAAAAGAGAACCGAACGGAAGGAGCCAACGATATCCGAAAGCCTCTCAACCCTCAAATGATTTTTTTCAACTGTTTTTTTCTTATCGGAAAAGAGCTGAATAGTAATATTATCCTGTCTTTCCTTTTTATCGCTTTGGTAGTCTATCGAGAGCGTAGCCGTGCGCTTACCAAAGGATATCATCTCGTTAGAGCTTGTTGCGCGAAAGCTTCTGCCCACAGAGGCGTAAAATATAGCCTCTAAAAGATTTGTCTTTCCTTGCGCATTTTCTCCCGCGAGAATATTTATGCCATCGCAAAAATCAAGCGAGCATTCGCCGATATTGCGAAAATTAGTAAGGGATACTTTTTTACAGTACACGAACTCAATCCTTTGTTCTAACGGGAAGAAGCATAAAGAGCTCCTCAATTCCGTTCTCTCTGTAATCGTCCTCGGCGGGCTCGATATTCATTGAGCTCAAGGGCGAGGAGAGAGTGAGGCGTACCTTTTTGCCGCTGCAAGAGCGAATACTGTCTATAAGGAAGCGGTTATTAAAGGCAATAAGTATATCGTCGTCGTTATGCTCTATCGAAAGCTCGTCGTAGGTGCTTCCCGCAACCGACATGGCGTAGATGCGAAGGCTGTCCTCTTTAATATCGAGCTTAACGTGCGCTCTAACGCTTCCCGCAATCTTCTCCTCGGTAATAAGCGCCGCGCGCTCAAGAGCAGAGTAGAGCGCCTCCTTGTCCGCGATAGCGGTTATCTTATGTGTCTTTACTATAATTCTCTCGTAATCAATGTATTCTCCGTCTAAGAGGCGCGAGAAGAAGGTTACGTCGCCTATATTGAATACGATGTGCTTTCTTGTTACGAAAACCTGCGTAAGTGCTTCCTCGTCATCCTCAAGGAGTCTGCAAAGATCGTTAACCGTCTTTGCGGGAACGATAAATGCATATTCAAGGTGCGCATTTCCGTTGGTGTTCTTGTTTACAAGCTCGGTGCGGCGCTTGCACTTTGCAAGCTTAAAGCTATCGCATGCAACCATTGTAACCGACTCGTCGTCTATCTTAACAAAGGTACCGTTAAGAACAACTCTCTGGTCGTTGTTGCCCATGGCAAAGGTTACCTGATTAAACATCTTCTTAAGCGTGGCCTGACCTACAATAAAGCTTCTATCGCTTTTAAGCTCGGGAACAGAGGGGAAGTCTGCACCGGGAAGCGAGCTCATCTTGTGTGAGGACTTTCCGCATACTATGCTTGCTACCATCTTGGAGTCAACCGAAAGCGTTATTTCATCTCCATCCATTACACGAAGCGTCTGATTGAACTTCTGCGCATTGATAATATACGCTCCCTCTTCAAGAACCTTTGCCTCGATCTTTACTCGAACACCCTTGTTTTCGTCATAGGTGGTAAGTATGCACTCGTCGGGGAACTTGGCGTCAATAAGTATTCCCTCTGTAGCGCTAAGCGTAAACTTGCCCGATACCGTATACATAAGAGGCGCTACTGCCGCCATTACCGTTGAACGGTCGAATATAACTTTCATTTTGTTTGCTCCTTTTATATAGTTAGATTTTATTACAATTTATAGTCGCTTTTTGAAAAAAGCTCCGCAAAAACTTCCAACGGGAAGTTTTGTAGCACATATAGTGCGCTCGGCGATTAAGCGTGCTATGTTCGCACTGCACCCAAGGGTCAAATTTTGGTCAAGCTTTTTTAAAAGCTTGCAGGTTTGGGCAGAGCCCATAAAAACAGCGTTTTCTTTTTGTTAGCTTTTTCTTTTGCGCTTGCGATGTCAAAAGAAAAAGCGGTGAATGGGTTAGATTTTGTTAGAATTTAGGGTCGCTTTTTGAAAAAAGCTCCGCAAAAACTTCCACAAAGGAAAGTTTTACGGAATTTTCAAAGCGAGCTCGGCGGTTGTGAGCACAATGTTCGCACAAACTCGATAGGCTCCCTCCAAGAGGGAGCCTATGGTTAGTTCTCCCCACCACGGCAAAGGATGATGCATTTTAAGGCTCGCCCTTTGGGAGAGCTGTCAGCGTAGCTGACTGAGAGGGATAAAAAATAATAAACCGTGAAATTTTCTCCGCTCAGGATGACACGAACGAGGGTTGTTCGGCAGATTTAATTAAAAAAACGGGCGATTTATAAATCGCCCTTAAGAGTAACAATTATGAATCTTGATACACGCTAAAGCGTGATGATATACAATGGCGGATCACCGCCATTGATGATATACACGCCAAGGCGTGATGATATGCCATTGCTCCGCAATGGATAAAAAAACAGACAAGCCGAAGCTTGTCTGTTTTTTGGTGGAGACAGCAGAACTCGAATCTGCGACCCCTTGCATGTCAAGCAAGTACTCTAACCAACTGAGCTATGCCTCCGTAGTTAACCTTTGACATTATACACTCTTTTTTCTCACTTGTCAATCATTTTTTGAATTTTATTTTGCTTTGTAATAAAATTTCTTCCGTTTCTTTAGAATAAGGAAAATATTGTTGCTTTTTTATATTCGGTGTGATATAATAAATTCAAATTAATTTAAAGGAGATTTAAAATGACAAAAAATAAGGTTTCAATGCCTAAAGCGGCGATATTTTTGTTGGTTAGTATATTGCTTACCGGTATTTTTAACTTCATTCTGTTCTTTGATTCTGTAAAAACCTTCTACGGTACTAACGGTATCATGGGAATTGAAGAGCTTTTACGTTTTATTCGCTATATCATCCGTAATTTGAAAAATGATTCGTCTGTGGTGCCGTCGTTGATAAAAGCATACTTTACGCCCGTTATGATGACGGTATTCAGTCTTGTTTTATGCGTGGTTTTGTTCTTGAAGAAGAGAAACAGAGCGCTCTTTATAGCAACCTGCATCTATGCGGTGCCGTCCTTGTATTATATGGTAAGATCGGCTTTTTCATTCGTTGAGTTTGTGTTTGATATTATCACAGGTAACGGAGTTGGAAACTTTTATTATATTTTTTCTATGCTTGCATATTCATGCATATACTTATTTAATTTTATAATTGCGCTTTTGGTAGTGATCTTTGCAATATCGGTTTGCAAGAAAATGTTAAAAGATTCGGCACGCGTAAAGCTACAGTCGGTGGTTAAGAAGATATTCTTCTTGCCTGCGGTGCTTTCCTTGATTACGACTTTTGTCGGAATGATAATTATGATACTCATGTATTTCCGATACGATTATTTCAGCGTTTCAAACATTATAATAAACTTTGTTCAAATGTTTTTGTTTGCTACGTTTGATTTCTTGTTCTTGTTCTTCTACGGACTGTGGATAAAGAAGCATTACGATAGTGATAACTTTGAGGATGAAGAAGAGCTTGGCGAGGCGGAAGTTAACGAGGCAGAGGCTCCTTACGTTCAGGCGCAGGCACAACAGCAGACACAACAGCAGGCTCCTCAGTATGCTCCTCAGTATCCTCCGCAGTATAATCAGCCTTACGGACAACAGTACAATCCCCAGTACAACCC
>JAZLCC010000074.1:0-6053 GCA_045614065.1 Eubacteriales bacterium
TTTTTTGCTTTTATTGGATTGCTTTTTTGTGTGGAAAGGAAACCTTTTTTTAAAAAGTGGCAAATAATTCAAAAAGCGACTATAAATTGTAATAAAATCTAATCCGCACACCGCTTTTTTCTTTTGACACCGCAAGCGCAAAAGAAAAAGCTAACAAAAAGAAAACGCTGTTTTTTATGGGGCGTTGCCCCAGACCCCATTCGCTTTTTTGAGAAAAAAGCGAAACAAAAAACTATCCATTTGGTGCTGTGCGAACATAGCACATACAACCGTCGAGCGTACTATGTGCGCTATAAAACTTCCCGTTGGAAGTTTTTTGGCGCTACCTTTTTTTCAAAAAAGGTAGCAAAAATCTAAAAAGCGACCCTAATACATCAACCCTCGACGGATCTGCGAATATTCCAATCGTTAGCATCAAGAAGAGCGATAGCTTCTTCCTCGCTAACAGATTTGATCTCACGAACGATAGAAATAACTCTTCTACGGAGCTTTTCATTCGTAGGACGAAGATTTATCATAAGATTCTCATAGACCTTGCCTGTTTTTACCATAGCGGCGGTCGAGAGAATATTAAGAACAAGCTTTTGTGCGGTACCCGCTTTAAGACGGGTAGAGCCGGTAATTATCTCGGCGCCTGTATCGGTAAAGATAGTAATATCGGCGTTTTGTGCCAAAAGGCTGTCGGAATTTGAGGTAACGCCAACGGTAACGCAACCGTTCGCCTTTGCCCATTCAATTGCGCCAAGCACGTATTTTGCTCCGCCTGCCGCCGAAATTCCAACAAGAACGTCGCCGGGGGCAAGACGCGACTCTACGTCGCGAACACCGTTCTCATAGGAATCCTCGCCGCCCTCGCTCGCCTTTACCAAGCACTCATATCCGCCTGCGATTATACCGCTAACGAGATCGTAAGGAACGCCAAAGGTAGGGGGACATTCGGATGCATCGAGAACTCCGAGTCTACCCGAGGTTCCCGCGCCTATGTAGAAAAGTCTGCCACCGTTGTTCATAGAAAGGGTTATAGCGTCAACCGCCTCGGCAATGCTCTCTGCGGCATCCTCAACCGCCTTTACGGCAACGTAGTTTTCCTCGCTCATAAGCTTTACCATATCGAGCGTGGACATTTTGTCTATGTGCATGCTTTTAGGATTTCTCTGCTCGGTCTTAAGCATTTTTGCCACCTCTATCAATCCTCTCTCTTCTTTTTGAGAACAAGAGATGCACCGCCGATGCAAGCAATGATCGAAAGCGCAGAGCCTATGCCGATAGCGGAGTTACATCCGCCCTCGGAAGCGGAATCGGTTTCTGCGGTAGCGCCTACGTTAAGCTTCAACGTAATAAGATCGCAGGTCTTGCTTCCATACTTAACAACGTATGTAACAGTGTGCTCACCGTCGCTAAGACCGGTGGTATCGGCACTTATTTCAAAGGATTTTGCCTTGTCGCCTGCCTTTTTCTTTATACTGTCGGCAGCCGCAGTACCCTTGATGCCCCAAACGGCATTGTCTGCATCGTCATCAAAATAATAACCAAAATCCTTTATATCGCTCTTAAAGCCAACGAATCCCTTAATGCTTATCGCCTGACCTGCGTTAAGAGCGTAGCTCTCGGACTCGCTAACCATAGCATCATCAATAGAGTACTTGGAAATACCGCTTCCGATATGATCCTTTACCTTCTTGATGTCATCGTTGATAGCGTACTTGTTAGCCTGTACCGTCTCGGTAGGCTTCTCGGTAGCGGGATCGGTAACTACCGCTCCGCCGGGCTCGTAGCCGTTAAATCCGTACTGCTTAACGATAGAAGGATAATCCTTGTAGGAAACGTTGGCATCAAGCTTTCCGCTCCAACCGCTTATCGTCTTGCTCGAGGTGTACTGATACATACCGTACTTGGTAGGATACTTAGCCGATTTTACGTTGGTAGGAGTGTGATCGTAGTAGTTAGCCATCCAGAACTCATACTTCTTACCGATATCGTTATTGAGCTTACCGGACATCCAGCCGTTGTAGCCATCGTCAAACCAAGCCGCATAGCCGTAAAGACCAACGAGATATCCTGCATCTGCCAACTTGTTCATCAAAGCATAGCAGATAGTGGTCGCCTTAGATGCGGTGCTCGAATTTCTCTCGGGCCAAGTGTAGCTATCCTCAAAGTCAACGTAGATCGGATACTCAAACTGCTTGCCTCTGGTGTACTCAATGATCTTCTCTGCCTCTTCTCTTGCCTCTGCCTCACTCTTTGCGCGGGAATAGAAATATCCGCCAACGTCAAGTCCTACGGCGCGAGCCTGCTTGTAGAAGTTCTCAAACTGGTAGTCTGCACGAATAGTATTGTCCGCCTTCAAGCGAATGCCTATTCTAAGGATAACGTAATCGTATCCCGCATCCTTAACCTTTTGAAGATTAAGTCCTGCCTGATGCTCGGAAATGTCAAGTCCCTCGGTGATAATTACACCCGTTCCCGACATCGTCTGCTTGTAACCGTTCTCATATCCGGTTGCCGCTTCCGTCTTAAACGCCGCAAAAATTGTGAGCGTTGAAAGAAGCATAAGTGCGGTGAGCGCTATGCAAAGCGCCTTTTTCATTGCTGATCTCATAATTTTTTACTCCTTTTTACTGTGTTTTGTTTTATATTAATTTTTATTATTTTCATTACTCTCGTGAACAAGACCGTATCTTGTAAGCAACATCGAAACGGTAAGTCCAAACGCCAAAAGAACTATTCCGATAATAAATTCTACTATCGAGAAGCTTCCGTGCGCCCAATTGAAGTAAACCTGAACTATATCGGGATTCAAGAACATCGAGCCTATCGAGCCAAATGAAAGTCCCACCACAAAGCAGAACACCGATGCCTTTTTCCAAGCTATGAGCTTTGAGAATATCTTTGATATTACGATAAGTCCTACTGCAAATCCGCCTGCTAAGCAGAGCATAAGCCCTATGAACGCGGGGTGCTCGAGTATATAATCGAGATGCACGCTATCCATTATCGGCTTGAACTGTCCAAGCGCCATAAGTATTGCCGTTGCCGAAAGTCCCGGAATCAGCTGTGTTGCCGAAACTAATATTCCAAGCGGAATATATGCAAGAAACATATACCACGGAATCTCGCCAAACGCCTGCGATGCTCCCTCAACCTCTGTGAGCACAGGCGGATCGAGATACACAGAAAGCGCTCCGATTCCAAGCGGAATTATTACGCCTATTGCTATAAGCAAAATTCTAAGCGCTCCTATTTTTTCACCCTTTATCTCGTTAAGCAATGCGGGCGATGCGCCAAGCATAAGTCCTACAAATAGGCATATTACCACGAATATATATTTTTCAAGCAGCATTTGAACAAGCAAAAATCCTGCTCCAAAGCCTATTACCGCTCCAATTCCTATCGGTATCAGGAATTTTACGCATCTCTTAAAATCACTTAAAATATTTCCTATTGCATATAGCATCGACGCATATAGTCCAAACATTATCGCTACCGTCGAGCCGCTGACTCCCGGTACTATAACCGCAAGTCCTATGAATATTCCAAGCACAAAAGCCTTTATCCAGCCCTTTAAATTATACGGCTTTAGCTCCGCTCCGTCTATCTTTTCTTCCGACATATATTTCTCCTATTTTTTTGATTTATGTTTTATTGCAGGGGAGAAAACTTTCTTAAAAGAGTCGGCAGTGCCGACCTTTTTTCAAAAAGCGACTATAATTTTTAACAAAATCTAACCCACAAACCGCTTTTTCTTTTGACACCGAAAGCGCAAAAGAAAAAGCTAACAAAAAGAAAACGCTGAAGGATATGGGGCGTTGCCCCAAACCCCATTCGCTTTTTGGAAAAAAAGCGAAACAAAAACTATCCGTTTGGTACAGTGCGAACATAGCACTCTCAATCGTCGAGCTCGCTTTGCCCCCCTAAAAACAATCACTTTTTCTTTTTGTCTAATTTTTTGCTAACGAGGACAGAGGCGAGGCGGCGGAACTGAGCCTTAGACTCATCATCAAGAGATCCCCAAACCTTAAAGAGCTTTAATTTATCGGAATTAAGCTCGGTAAGGGTCTTAGCGCCCGTCTTGCTTTCAAGAGCAGCGAAGAGAGAATCAACAAAGCGCTCACGCTCGTCGCGCGACATACCCGAGAGCAGATTTTTCATATTCTTATCAAGAACACGGCTATTTTCGCTAATCGATTCGAGGTAGATAAATTTATTACCCAAAACCTCCCAAGAGAAACCGTTGTGCTGCAAAATGCCTGCGCTCTTGCTTTTTATCACAGTGTAGCTTTCCTCATGCTCAAGAAGCATTCCGACAACCGAGGATTGAGGAAGAAACGTCAATATCTTATCACTCATAGAGCGATAATCGGCTCCGCTGATAAAGGCGGAATCAAAGCCGGGGGCATCGTTGCTGTAAATTTTCAAAATCCTATCGCGAACCTCTTGCTTTGCCTTAACTCCTGCGTATACGGCAAGATTTCCTCCCTTGCTATGTCCGCCGAGATATATTTTTCCCGTAGTCATCGACGCAATATATTCAAGAAAAGCAACCGCCTCTCTCTGTGCGGGCACGGGATAGATAAAGCTCATATTAAAGTTCTCTTTCCAACCGACTATCGTATCATCGGTTCCGCGAAAGGCTATAAAAACGTCGCCGTTTTCAAGCTGAAAGGCTATTGCCGAGAACTGCTTTTCTTCGTTATCGCATATTTTGTTAACGTAGCATATCGGTGAAATAAGACCAAAGCGCCTTGTTTTTGAAGCCTTAACCAAGAGCCTTGCTATATCACGCGAGAGTATAAGTCCCATAGCGGGTACGTCGCCGCCGCTATGCGCCTTGAGATATCTTTTTGTAACGGTTAAAAGAGCGGGCGGCTTGCGAACTCCGTATATCTCGGACGGAACAAGCCCTTGAAAATCAATATAGCTGAGTATCGAAAATATAAGTCCGTCAATTTCAGAGACCTCGCTTTGCTCAAAGCTCAGATCTCCTCTCCAAGCAACGTAATCAAATACGTTAGCGAACTTTTGCTGAACCTGCTGCTTTTGCTTTAATTGTCTATCGGGCATAAATTCCTCCCCAAAAAGCAAGGACTGTCTTATTTTTTTGCGTCATGCGCCGATCTCAACAGCTCCTTATATCTGCTTATGTACGCTCTTATATTCGTCGTAAAATCTGTAATACGGACATCCCTTGGTGTTTCTGCCAAGAAAATTTATCATTTCATCCTCGTCAAGCGAAACACTGCAAACGTATGCGTCGAGATATTCGTCGTAATCGTAAAATTCACAGCTTTCGCAATTCTGCGGTCCCTTGTTGCTCATATGTCTTCACCGTTATAAATTTTTTAGCCTGTCAAGGCAGTTTTGTAATATTATTTGTGCAGAAAGAGTGTCTATTACTCCCTTTCTCTTTTTTCCTCGCGTATTCGTCTCGTTAAGATATCTTGCCGCAGTCATCGTCGTCATTCGCTCGTCGTACGTCGATACCAAAAGTCCCGACGCCTCCTTGACAAGCCTTGCAAGCTTCTTGCATCGCTCTGCCCGTGAGCCTTGACTTCCATCCATATTAACGGGCAGACCCACGACTATCGCAACGCATCTCTGCTCCTTTGCGCTCTCGGCTATCGCCTCTGCCGTCTTCTCTATTCCGCCTACGCTTATATTTCCTATTCCCGATGCTATGAGCCTCGAAACGTCGCTTACCGCAAGTCCCGTTCTAACCTCGCCAAAGTCAACCGCCATTATCTTACCCTTGACCTCGGCTATCGCCTTTAGCTCATCAAGCTCGGTGTATTTTATCTCATTTTCTTGCATTTTTTATCCTTGTTGTGGTGTGATTTTTCGTGGAGAAAGGAAACTTTTATAAAATTTTTCTTTTTCCACACCCCTATTCTTCAAAAACGAAAGGGGAAAATATGTATGATTACGTTGTGCGTTACGGCATAAAACATCAAATTTCGTTGATTTAGAACGATTCGTGAATCGCCCTTGATTTGTAACGACATCTAAGCCATACTCCGCTTTTTCTTTTGACACCGTAAGCGCAAAAGAAAAAGCTA
>JAZLCC010000075.1:0-2576 GCA_045614065.1 Eubacteriales bacterium
ACTCTATCACGGCTACAATCACACTTATATTCAACCTCAAGCTCGTCAAATACGTCGAACTCTATGCCCTCAAGCGCTATCTGCGCTATTTCAAAATTGCTAAGGCCCTTATCAAAAAGTCTCGACACGTTTGAAAGATACGCCGCATTCATTTCAAGTCTATCAACCGTTTCGGAATCTGCAAACGGCAAAAGCTGAATAAGCACTCCGCCCGCCGCCTTACAGCTGCAATCGGTATCAACCAACACGCCGAGTGCGCAAACAGTAGGGATCTGCTCGCTTCCCGCATAATAAGCCGCTATATCCTCTGCTACCTCGCCGCTAACAAGCGGGATCGAGCCGCTATACGGCTCTGCCGTACCCATATCACGAATAATTGTAAGCAATCCCTTGCCTACTGCTCCGCCCACGTCAAGCTTTCCATTCGCCTTCAGCGGAAGCTCCACGTCGGGATTTTGTATATATCCCTTTACGTTTCCGTAATAATCGCCAACCGCTATAACTCTGCCTGCAGGGCCGTCGCCGCCGAGAGTTACCGTTATAGTATCGTTCTTTTCGCCAAGCATACAACCCATAACAGACGTTGCCGTAAGCAATCTTCCGAGCGTTGCGGTTGCGGTTGGAGTGGTATTATGGCATCTGATCGCCTCGTTTACTATTTCCTTTGAATTAACAACGTGTATTCTTGCGCTTCCGTCGCTTGTCATAGCGCGCAAGATGGTTGCGTATTTTTTATTTTCCATTTTTAAAAAAGCTCCTCGTTTTCCTTATTTTTTTGCTCTCGCAACGAAATAAAGTCTTTCGCTATCTTCCTTTACTTCCGAAAAATCGGTATCCGCAAATATATCAACAAGCTCAAAGCCCGTATCCAAAAGCGCCCTCTTTATCTCCTCGGTGGAATAAAATCTTTCCTTTTGCTCCTCGTCGGCACGGTAATATTCACCGTTTTCGCCCTCCTCGAAAACCGAAAGATAAAAGCTGCATATCTTACTTTCTTTATCATAGGAATTCTGCCAACCGCAGAATATTGCGCCGTTCTCGTTTTCCGCCTCTAATATATACGAATTATCGCCATAGACGTTTTCAAATTTATATTGACTGTTCACGTCAAACATAAAGAGCGCATCGGGGTCGGAGTAATTATGAACGAGCGAAAGCACCTTTTTAAAATCTCCGTCATTCGTAAGATAATTAAGGCTATCAAGGCAACAAAGCGTAGCGCCAACCGTTCCGTAAAGCTCAAGCTCACGCATATCCTGACAAAGGTAAAGAATACCTGCCGTATCCTTTGAATAAGCCTCGGAGAGCATATCTATGCTTCCGTCAACGCCTATCATATCATAGCCTCTTTTTGCCATCTCACAGGTCATTCTACCCGTACCGCAAGCAAGGTCAAGCACAAGCGACGGCTTACCTTCGCCGTAGCGTGCAAAGCACTCCTCAAAGAAGTCTGCCCATTTTGCATAATCTATTTCGGCATTAAGCTTATCATAAACGCTTGCCAACGCCAAATATCCGTCGTAGCTCATTTTTCCTCTCCGTATAAATTAAGACTTATCAAAATCAAGGTGCTCAAACACGTGCCATATATCCCCTGCGCCCATAACTATTGCCATATCGTCTTCTTGAAGCTCCTCTTCGAGCATCTTGGCAATATTTTCAAAGCCGTGGCAGGCAACTCCGCCCTCTATCCTCTCTGCAAGACCTTCGGGAGTAACTCCCATAGTATCCGTCTCGCGAGCCGCATATATATCTGCAACTATAACTCTATCGGCAACCGACAGTGCCTTTACAAAATCGTCAAAGAGCGCATGAGTTCTTGAATAGGTATGCGATTGAAAAACGCAGAAGAGTCTGCCGTCATCAAGCATTTTTTTCGCTCCTCGAAGAGTTGTTTCAACCTCGGTCGGGTGATGTCCGTAATCATCGTAAACTCTTGCGCCGTGAAGCTTGCCCTTAAGCTCCATTCTTCTTGAAGCGCCCTTAAAGAGCTTTATGCCCTCTGCCGCCTTTTCGGGAGACACTCCGCAGGACAATGCCACGAAGAGCGTTGCAAGCGCATTATATACGTTATGAAATCCGCTTACCGAAAGCTCTACTCTGCAAATAGCTTCACCCTTTAAAACCGCATCAAAGGAATAGCATCCGCCAATCTCGGCTATATTCTCCGCCAAAAGATCGGCACTTTTATTCTCGATTCCGAAATACAAAACTCTATCACGGCGGTTAAATGTATCAAGCACGTTTATATCGTCGCCGTTCGCTATAACGCAACCGTTATTTTTAAGCGCTATATCGGCAAATGCACGGTAGGAGCGCTTGACGTGATCAAGATCCTCAAAATAATCAACGTGGTCGAGCTCGATATTAAGCACCACCGCAATATTCGGGTTAAAATCACGGAATGAATCCATATACTCGCATGCCTCAAACAAAAATTGCTCCTTTGAGCCCACGCGGTATGCACCGCCCATAGAATCAAGCACTGCGCCCGAAAGCACGAAGTCGGATCGTAGCCATGTCGTTCTGTGAGCCAAGGAGTTGTAAAAGTTTATTGTCTTCCTAAGACCGCTTGG
>JAZLCC010000076.1:0-4848 GCA_045614065.1 Eubacteriales bacterium
CCTCCGCAAATGCGACAAGATAAACGACGTTGCGGTTATCGGACTTCCCGATTCAAGACTCGGAGAGATTGCTGCGGCAATTATTCAGGTTAAGGACGGAATGACGCTCACCGAGGAAGAGGTTATGGACTTCTGTCTTGACATTCCGCGCTACAAGCGTCCGAGAAAGATTATTTTTGCAGACGTTCCGAGGAACCCGACGGGCAAGATTGAAAAGCCCAAGCTCAGAAAAATTTACTGCGGCGACTCACTCGTTGCACAGCAGAATGAGATAAAAGCCTGAAAGGACAGTACATAAATGAAAAAGCTTTTACTTGGTAATGCCGCGGTCGCACGCGGTGCGTACGAGGCAGGCGTAACTGTCGTTGCCTCATATCCCGGAACTCCCTCGACGGAGATAACCGAGGAAATCGTAAAGTTTGAAGAAATATATGCGGAATGGTCGCCTAACGAGAAGGTTGCGGCAGAGGTTGCTATCGGTGCGTCAATCGGCGGCGCGAGAGCAATGAGCTGTATGAAGCACGTCGGTCTTAACGTAATGGCTGACCCGGTATTCACCGCAAGCTATACCGGTGTTAACGGCGGACTTGTTCTTGCTGTTGCTGACGACCCCGGAATGCACTCCTCGCAGAACGAGCAGGATTCAAGACATTATGCAATAGCAGCAAAGCTTCCTATGCTTGAGCCCGCAGATTCAATTGAGGCAAAGGAATTTACAAAGGCTGCATTCGAGCTTTCCGAGAAGTTTGACACTCCCGTTATAGTTCGTATGTGCACAAGAATAGCGCATTCGCAGTGCGCAGTTGAGCTTTGCGATCCTATCGAGAGGGTTAAGAGAGATTATGTAAAGGATCCTAAGAAGTACATAATGGCTCCTGCAAACGCAATAGCAAAGCATCCCGTTGTTGAGGCAAGATGTGCGGCTATCGCAGAGTATGCAGAAACCTGTGAGCTTAACAAGGTTGAGCTTTCTCAAAGCGGTGAGCTTGGTATAATCACATCGGGTACGTCCTATCAGTACGTTAAGGAGGTATTTGGGGACAGTGTTTCGGTGTTGAAGCTTGGTCTTGTAAATCCTCTTCCCACAAAGCTTATCACTGATTTTGCGGCTAAGCACAAGAGAGTAGTTGTTATTGAGGAGCTTGATCCCGTTATTGAGAGCTTCTGCAAGTCGATAGGCCTTGAGGTTGAGGGCAAAAACCTCTTTCCGATCTGCGGTGAGTTCTCACAGGCTATGGTTGCAAAGGCGTTCGGAGTAGAGGATAAGGCGTTTACCGCATCCGATGACGTAATTCCCGTTCGTCCCCCCGTTATGTGCGCAGGATGCCCTCACAGAGGACTTTTCTACACGCTTTCTAAGAAGAAGATAACCGTTCTCGGTGATATAGGATGCTATACCTTGGGAATGGCGGCGCCTCTTTCTGCAATAGATTCGGTTCTTTGCATGGGCGCATCGGTTTCTGGCGTTCACGGCTTTAATAAGGCTAATGGAGGAGCAAGCGAGAATAAGACTGTTGCCGTTATCGGCGACTCGACCTTTATGCATTCGGGTATGACGGGTCTTGCTAATATTGCGTATAACGGAACCAACTCAACGGTAATAATCGTTGACAACTCCATTACGGGTATGACGGGACATCAGCAGAACCCCACCACGGGATATAATATTAAGGGTGATCCCGCAACCAAGATAGACCTTGAGGCTCTTTGCCGTGCTCTCGGTATAAACAGAGTACGCGTTGTGGATCCCTACGATCTTAAGGCTACCGAAAAGGTAGTAATGGAGGAGCTTGCGGTAGATGAGCCTTCGGTAATCATCTCTCGCCGTCCTTGCGCACTTCTTAAGAGTGTTAAGGCAAAGCCTGCGCTTAAGATTGACGAGGATAAGTGCAAGGCTTGCGGAGCTTGCTCTAAAATTGGTTGTCCCGCAATCACAAAGAAGGGCAAAAAGGCATTCGTTGATTCTACGCTCTGCGTAGGATGTGGCGTTTGCACTCAGCTTTGTGCTTTCGATGCAATAGTAGGAGGTAACGAATAATGAATACTTCTAACATTATGATAGTTGGAGTTGGCGGTCAGGGCTCGCTTCTTGCAAGTAAGCTTCTTGGCAGACTCCTTATGAACGAGGGATATGACGTTAAGGTTTCCGAGGTACACGGAATGAGCCAGAGAGGCGGAAGCGTTGTTACCTACGTTAGATACGGTGAAAAGGTATATTCCCCTATTATAGATAAGGGTGAGGCAGACTTTATAATTTCCTTTGAAAAGCTTGAGGCGGCTCGCTATGCGCAGTTCCTTAAGGCGGACGGTAAGATAATCGTAAACGCTCAGGAAATTGAGCCTATGCCCGTTATCACGGGAGCTATGCAGTATCCTCACGAGGTGCTTGCAAACCTTTCGGCAAAGGGTGTTTCGATCGATGAGGTTGACGCACTTGACCTTGCACTTAAGGCAGGAACCTCAAAGGCTGTTAATATTGTTCTTATGGGCAGACTTTCAAAGCTTATGCCTATGGAGAAGGAAAAGTGGGTCGAGGCTATAAAGCAGACCGTTGCTCCCAAGTTCGTTGAGATGAATCTTAAGGCGTTTGAGCTCGGCAGAGGAGAATAATTCGATTTTTAATTCCAATAAAAACAGAGGTAGACCAAAATGAGTATTAAAAAATATTTCCAGCCCGAAGTCGAGACGATGCCTGTTGAAGAAATAAAAAAGCTTCAGTCTGAGAAGATAGTAAAGCAGGTAAAGCACGTTTACGAAAACGTTCCTTATTACCGTGCAAAGATGGAAGCAAAAGGCGTTACCCCCGATGATATTAAGGGTATCGAGGATATTTATAAGCTTCCTTTTATAGAAAAATACGATCTTCGTGAGACTTATCCCTATGGTGTGCTTGCAAAGCCCCTTGATGAGTGTGTAAGAATTCACTCTACCTCGGGTACTACGGGTAAGCGTGTAATCGCATACTACACACAGCACGATATCGACCTTTGGGATGATTGCTGCGCACGTGCGCTTGTTGCGGTTGGCGCAGATAATACCGATATTGTTCAGGTAAGCTACGGCTATGGACTTTTCACGGGCGGTGCAGGTCTTAACGGCGGCTCGCACAAGCTTGGATGTCTTACGCTTCCTATGTCCTCGGGTAGCACCGAGCGTCAGCTTCAGTTTATGATAGATTTGGGCGCAACCGTTCTTTGCTGCACTCCTTCTTATGCTTGCTATCTTGGCGAGGCATTAAAGGAGAAGGGATATACACCCGATATGATACCCCTTAAGGCGGGAATTTTTGGCGCAGAGCCTTGGACTGCCGAGATGCGTAAGAGCATAGAGGCAACTCTTGGAATCAAGGCGTACGATATTTACGGCCTTACAGAGATAACGGGTCCCGGTGTATCCTTCGAGTGTGAGGAGCAGACCGGAATGCATATTAATGAGGACCATTTCTACGCGGAGATAATTAATCCCGAAACGGGCGAGGTATTGCCCGAGGGTGAGAAGGGCGAGCTTGTATTCACTTGTCTTGACAAGGAAGCTTTCCCCGTGCTTCGTTACAGAACCAGAGATATCTGCGTTCTTAAGAGAGGCAAGTGCTCTTGCGGAAGAACCTTTATTAAGATGGCAAAGCCTATGGGTAGAAGCGATGATATGATGATAATTCGCGGAGTAAACGTATTCCCCTCGCAGATAGAGACTGTTCTTGTTCAAGAGGGCTTTACCGCAAATTATCTTATCAGACTTGGCAGAAAGAATAACAACGACACCTTTGACGTTGACGTTGAGCTTCCGCCTGAGCAGTTTGATGATTCCGTTAAGGTTATTGCCGCAAAGGAAAAGGGCTTGCAGGATGCGCTCCGCACAATGCTTGGCATAAGTCCCGCGGTTCACCTTGTTCCGCCTAAGACCATTGCTCGTAGTGAGGGAAAAGCGGTTAGAATTATAGATGAGCGTAAGCTCCACGATTAAAAATAAGGAGAAAAGATATGGGAATCAGACAGTTATCGGTTTTTCTCGCAAACAAAAAAGGCTCGTTGCACGAGATAAGCGACGTTATCGCAAAGGCGGGAGTGGATCTCCGCTCAATGTGCATCGCTGACACAAGTGATTACGGCATAGTTCGTGTTATAGCAGATGACCCCCAGAAGGCGGCAGATGCTCTTAATGCGGCAGGACATACCGCAAGCATCAGAACGGTAACGGCTTTTGCCGTACCCGACGTTCCCGGTGGACTTTCAAACGTTCTTTGCTTGCTTGAAGAAAACAACGTAAATATAGAATATCTTTACGCACTCGTTACAACCAATAAAGATAAGGCTTACGCAGTAATGCGTACGGATGATTACGAGCGTACGGAAATGATTCTTCGCGAAAACAACGTTGAGATTTTGGATGAAAATCAGATCTAATGGACTTTTTGCTAAGCTTTTTTAAAACAATAAATGCCTATCTTTCGGATTACGTTCTTATAATATTGCTTGTGGGAACGGGTCTGTTCTTTACGGTACGAACACGATTCGTACAAATTAGATGCTTTGGAGAGGGAATTAAGCAGATTTTCGGCGGAATATTCTCAAAAAAGCATGAAGGGAATGGGCTTAGCTCATTTCAGGCACTTGCAACCGCAATAGCGGCTCAGGTTGGAACGGGAAACATCGTTGGAGCAAGCGGCGCTATACTTATTGGCGGTCCGGGTGCAATATTTTGGATGTGGGTAATTGCCTTTCTCGGAATGGCACCAAACTATGCCGAGGCGGTGCTTGCTCAAAAGACTCGCAAGGTCGAGGGCGAGAACATATTCGGCGGACCTGTGTATTATATAAAACGTGCTTTTAAGGGTACGTTTGGTAAGAT
>JAZLCC010000077.1:0-6046 GCA_045614065.1 Eubacteriales bacterium
CACGATGCGAGCAGTAACTACACCCCTAAATCCGGCGACCTCGTATTCTTTACGGGTAGCGGACATATCGGTATAGTTCGTTATTACAAGGACGGCGTTGTATATACGATAGAGGGTAATACAAGCAACAGCTCGGGACTTAACCCCGAGGGCGGCGGAGTTTACTGCAAGAGCTATGATAGAGATTATCATAAATTCTTGGGCTTTGGCTCGCTTCCTTATAAGACTAACGATAATGCACTTAAGGTAGACTATTCGGGTGAGAATCCTACCACGGGACTTTGGATAGGCGAGACCGATAAGAATTTCTATAAGACTACAAGCCTTAGCGGTGAGGACTATACAACCATACCTTACGGTACTGTTTTTGAGGTAACTAAGATAGTTAACAATACCTGCTATCAGGTTAAGTACAACGGTCAGACGGGTTATATCGTCGGCAAGGGCGGAGCTCCTATATATCAGCTTACCTCTACAAAGGCGGCAGAGCCTGTGGAGACAGAGGTAAAGGTGGTTGCAAACAAGTATGCCGTTACTCCCGAGATAAAGAAGGTAAAGGATCATATTGGAAGCGGTATATCGAAATACACCGTTGACGATACAAAGACCAAAGAGGTTGAGTCCTTTACGGTAGAGGCGGGACAAACGTTTGGTGTTGAAGGCTTTGCAGGCTTTAAGGTGTTTATAAAGGAATTCGGATATTATTTTGACGGTAATTCCGAGAACGTAACGTGGGGCTTTATGCCTAAGGATCCTACGGCAGACGCAAAGAAAAAGGCGGGAGAAAAGGCGAGAATGTTTAACATCGATGCCGACACCTCTTCCTTGAGCGGTGGAGATCACACAGTAACGTTCGTGGTCAAATTCTTAAATAATAACACGTGTGAGCTTAAAACGGTTAATCTTAACATAAACGGTGAGGGTAGCGGAAACGGCTCGGGAACGGGCGAGGCTTTAGACGGATGTGGCTCAAGCATTGCCTTCGTTTCAATTCTTCCCGTGGCGGCTATCTTTGGAGTAGCTATTATTAAGAAAAAAGAAGATTGAATTTAATAAAACAAAAATTGCCTTAGTGTGATGCTTCTTTCGGGGCTCACACTAAGGCTTTTTTATTTGCTTTTTCCTTTGAATATAAGCGATGCTATAAACGAGAATATGATAGATGCAGATATGCCTGCCGCGGCGGCGGAGAGAGGGCCTGTTAAGACTCCGATCAGACCTTGGCGGTCAACCGCATCCCGAACGCCTTGTGCGATAAGGCTTCCAAATCCCGATATAGGCGTGGTGGCTCCCGCACCCGCAAGCTCGATAAGCGGAGCATAGAGCCCTATTGCGCCAAGCGCTACACCAAGGACGACGAAGAGCACAAGTATGCGTGCGGGAGCGAGCTTTGTTTTATCAAGCAATATTTGCGCTACTACGCATATAAGTCCGCCGATAATAAAGGCAAGAATAAATCGAATAACGGTTTGCATATAGCCTCCTTAATGCGTGGAAAATCTTAAAAGATGCCCGACGGCGGGAATAGATGCGCCTTGCAGAATGCTTGACGGACTCATCATAGCTCCCGTGCCGATAAGCAGTATATCCTCTGCCTCTCCGCTTTTTAGCATCGGTAAAAGATATGCCGAGAGCACCACGGCAGAGCAACCGCAACCGCTTCCGCCTGCGTGCTTGTCCTGCACCTTGCAATCATAGATAAGCGTTCCGCAATCGGCGTAACGGTCCTTTATGTCAAGCCCCTCGGAGTGCAGAAGCTCGCAGAGTATAGAGCCACCCTCTTCGCCGAGGTCTCCCGTAACTATCATATCAAAATCCTTAGGTGAGTATCCGCACCCCTTGAAATATCGCAATATCGTGTCGGCAGCGGCGGGCGCCATTGCCGCACCCATATTTGAGGCATCGGAAATTCCTTTTTCAACAACTATCCCGGGCAGAGCCTCGGTTACACGTATTCCACCCTCGGGCGCAATTATAAAAGCTCCCGCACCCGTAACCGTCCACTGTGCGGTTGGAGTGCGTTGCGCCCCGTATTCGATAGGCGTTCTATATTGACGCTCGGCGGCGCAAAAATGTGATGAGGTAACCGCCGCGGCACGCCCGAAATATCCTGCGGAAACCAAAGCTGAGGCAAGCATTATGCTCTCTGCCGCCGTGGAGCAGGCTCCGTAAAGTCCGAAATAGGGAATGTCAAAATCGAGAAGTCCATAGGATGAGCCAACGCATTGGTTAAGCAGATCGCCCGCAAAAAGAGCATCTATTTGCCGCTCGCTTACGGCAAGCTTTGAGAGGGCAGTGTTAAAGGATAAGCGTTGCATCTCGCTTTCTGCCATCTCCCAAGTTTTCATTCCAAATTTATCGGTGGGGTCGTGTATGTCAAAAAGCTCGCCGAGCGGTCCCTCGTGCTCCTGCTTTCCAACTACTGAGGCGCTCGCAACTATCGCGGCGTTGTTGAATTTTAATATCTTGCTTTGCATAATACTCCTTTTGCGATGTTTTGAAGTTATTATTTTACAAAAAGCTGAAAATATACCTTTTCAGCATTTTTTTCGCTCGATTGAAAATATTAAAAAATCGCAAAAAGGACTTGAAAGAGAGGTATAAGTGTGTTATAATATTTTTGTTAACTATTACAATCAAATGACGCTTAATATGCTGCTTTTGGTCTATTTGCACATTTTTGGTAATATTTTGTCTTTGATTGTATAATTTGATGTTTGATTGGCGGTGATACCTTGAAAAAAGAAATCAATAATCTTCCTGCTTTTTTGTTCCATCAGGGAACAAATTACAAGGCGTACGAGTATATGGGCGCTCACAGGGAAGAGCGAGGCTACGTTTTTAGAGTGTGGGCTCCAAACGCCGACGCCATCTATTTAGTCGGTGATTTTAATTCTTGGGGCGAGGATATGCCTATGTACCGTGTTACCGACGGTATATGGGAGTACGTTGATAACGAGAATAGAATTCGCATGGGCGATATCTATAAATATAAAATATGGAGCAAGGGCAGAGCAATTTATAAGACCGACCCGTACGGTGTTTACTGTGAGAAAACGCCAAACACCGCATCTGTTCTATATGAGAGCAATTACACGTGGAATGATTCGGATTTTATAGAGCGCGCAAAAAATGATGCCGATAAATATTACTCAAGACCGATGAATATATATGAGATACATCTCGGCTCTTGGAAGCGCCACGATGACGGAAGCTATCTTAACTACCGTGAGATAGCAAGCGAGCTTTCGGCTTATGCAAAAAGGATGGGATATACCCACGTTGAGCTTCTTCCCGTAATGGAGCATCCATACGATGGCTCTTGGGGGTATCAGGTTGGTTGTTATTATGCGCCTAGCTCTCGATTTGGCACTCCCGATGATTTTCGTGCATTTGTTGATACGATGCACAATGCGGGAATAGGCGTTATACTCGATTGGGTTCCCGCACATTTTCCAAAGGACGAACACGGGCTTTATGAGTTCGACGGCTCTCCGTTGTACGAATATCAAGGATTTGATAGAATGGAGCACAAGGGTTGGGGCACAAGATGCTTTGACGTTGGGCGCACCGAGGTGCAATCGTTCCTTGTTTCAAACGCTATTTATTGGCTTGAGGAATTTCACGCAGACGGACTCCGTGTTGATGCCGTTGCGTCAATGCTTTATCTCGATTGTGATAAGGCGCCGGGTGAATGGATACCGAACATTTACGGCGATAACCGAAATCTTGAATCTATTGCATTTTTTAAAAAGCTCAATTCAACGGTTAAGGCATATTGTCCTCACGCATTGATGATAGCCGAGGAATCCTCGGCGTTTGGCAACGTAACGAGCTTTGACTATGACGGCCTTGGATTTGATCTTAAATGGAATATGGGTTGGATGAACGATGGACTCGAATACGTTAAGATAGACCCATATTTCAGAAAATACCATCACGAAAAAATGACCTTCTCCTTGACGTATGCATTTAGTGAGAAATTCATTCTTCCGATATCTCACGATGAGGTTGTGCATGGCAAGCTCTCTTTGCTTGATAGAATGTACGGCGACTACTCACAAAAGTTTGCGGGTGCTCGCGCATTTGCGGCTTATATGATGACTCATCCCGGAAAGAAGCTTACCTTTATGGGTAGTGAATTCGGTCAGTTCCGTGAGTGGACCGAGGAAGCTCCGCTTGAGTGGTTTATGCTTGATTTTGATATGCATTCAAAGCTTCAGCTCTTCCATTCCGAGCTTAATAAATTCTATCTTGAAACTCCCGCACTTTGGCAGAACGACAAGGATTGGGATGGCTTTAAGTGGATAGACCCCGACAACCGTGAGGAAAGCGTTTTATCCTATAAGCGAATAGATCTTGACGGCAACGAGGTAATAATTGCGGTAAACTTTACGCCTGTTCGACGTAATAATTTCGAGCTTGGTGTTTCCGAGCTTGATAGCTATATTGAGATATTTAATTCCGACGATAAGCGATACGGCGGAGAGGGAATACTCAATAAGGGCGAGATGCTCGCAACAAAAACGCCGACGGCGCGCGAGCCGTATTCGATTAAAATAACCCTGCCGCCTCACGCCGCGGTTATTTTGAAAAAGGGGAAGATGATCGAAGCTCAAAAGGAGAAATCCCCCGAAGAAACAGAAAGAATCAATTTATTAAAGGAAGCATACTCTATGAATTACACAAAAAATTTCGGATTTAAAAACAAGGCGGGAATCGTAATGCCCGTAAGCAGCTTGCCATCTAAATACGGCATCGGAAGCTTTGGCAAGGCAGCGCACGATTTTATCGATTTCCTTGACGCAACGGGTCAGAAGTGCTGGCAGGTGCTTCCTCTTAACCCCACCTCCTATGGCGACAGCCCTTATCAGTCGCCATCATCGGTAGCGGGTAACCCGTATTTTATAGATCTCGACATACTTGCCGAAAAGGGACTTCTTAATTATGACGAGATAGAAATACAAAAGGACGATTCCGAAAAAATAAATTACGGCAGACTCTTTAACGTAAGATATTCGGCTCTCCGCTTGGCGTATTCACGCTTCTCGCCCGATAAGGCATACAATACGTTTGTAAAGAAAAATGCGGAATGGCTTGAGGATTATGCGCTCTTTATGGCTCTTAAGGTGAACTATAATTTTGCGCAGTGGACCACTTGGGCAGACGAGCATCGTGATTATAAGAAGGCAATTGAGAATAAGGTGGCGTTTGAGGACGAGATGTCCTTCTGGCGTTGGGTGCAGTATGAGTTTTCCGCAGAGTGGAAGGATATACTTCGCCACGCTCATGAAAAGGGAATAATGCTTATCGGCGATATGCCTATCTACGTTGCGCACGATAGTATGGACGTTTGGGCGGCGCCCGAGCAGTTCTTGCTTGACGAAAGCTTTAATCCTACGGTCGTTGCGGGATGTCCGCCCGACGGCTTCTCGCCCGACGGTCAGCTTTGGGGCAACCCGATATACAATTGGGAGCTTATGGAGAAGGACGGATTCTCTTGGTGGGTAAACCGTGTTCGTCTTGCTTTCTCGCTTTACGATATCCTTAGAATCGACCATTTCCGTGGATTCTCGGGATATTATAATATTCCTTATGGCGATTCTACCGCAAGAAACGGTAAGTGGGATGAGGCTCCCGGTATTGCACTCTTTACAAAGATTGCCGAGACCTTCCCGAAGGCAAAGATAATTGCAGAGGACCTTGGATTTATTACCGAGGACGTTCGTGAGCTTCTTTTGCACGCAGGATGCCCCGGAATGAAGATGCTTCACTTCGCCTTCTATGATGAGGATAGTGAGTATTTGCCGAGAACCTATGATACAAAGAACTGCGTAGTATACGCATCCTCGCACGATTCCGACTGTACTTATTCTTGGATAAAGAATCTTGATAAGCCTACAAGAAAGCGCTTTAACAAGGAGTGTCCGAGAGTTAAGGGTCAGAGCCGTGTTTACGACGTTATAGAATTTGCGTTCACAAGTATTGCAAATCTTGCAATAGTTCCTATGCAGGATTATTTGGAGCTCTCGAACGAGGAGGGAAG
>JAZLCC010000078.1:0-3201 GCA_045614065.1 Eubacteriales bacterium
ACATCCAAAGCCGCGCGCAAGAGTAATAACACACTTTTCCATAATATAAATCCACCAAGATCAGTTAGAATTAACGTTATCTATAAATCTTAAGAACGCTTTTTTACCGTCCTCTGTACGCTTATATACGCCCGCATCCTCAAGAACACGCTCAAAGGTGCGTCCAATTTCGAGCTTCAAGATATCCTCGGTATTGTCAGAGGTAAAGGAATAATTATCCTTAAACGCCTCAAACCAAGCCTTATGCTTTGCGATAGCCTCGTTATCCGAGAAATCCTTACCCGAAATAATGTAATCGCACATAATAGCAATTTCATCGCGGAGACGTGCGGGAAGAACCGCAAGACCCATAACCTCGATAAGACCGATATTCTCCTTCTTGATATTGTGGAGATCGGCGTGAGGATGGTAAACGCCAAGAGGATGCTCCTCGGTGGTGATATTGTTACGAAGAACAAGATCAAGCTCAAACTTTCCATCACGGAAACGAGCGATAGGAGTGATCGTATTGTGCTTCTCACCGTCGGTCTCGGCAAATACAAAGGCATCGGGGTCGCTGTAATTACGCCAAGCAATAAGAATCTTATCGGCAAGATCACAAAGAGCAGACTTGTCAACCGAGCGGAGTCTTAATACAGACATAGGCCAATTAACGATTCCCGCCTCAATGGTATCGTAGCAAGAGAATTTGATCTCTGTTTCGATTGGAGCCTTAGCCATAGCAAAGGTATAGCAACCGCCTTGAGTGTGATCGTGAGAGAGAATTGAGCCGCCTACGATAGGAAGATCGGCATTCGAGCCAAGGAAGTAATGAGGATACTGATCTACAAAGTCAAGCAAGCGCTCAAAGGTCGCCTTCTCTATCTTCATAGGAGTATGCTCCTTAGAAAGAACTATGCAATGCTCGTTGTAGTAAACGTAGGGCGAGTACTGCATAAACCACTGCTTGCCTGCAAGAGTGGTGGGAATAAGGCGCAAGGTCTGACGCGCAGGTCTGCCCGCATTACCCGCATAGCCCTCGTTCTCGGGGCAAAGCAAGCACTTGGGATAACCGCTTTGAGGAAGGAGCTTTGCCGCAGCAATAGCCTTGGGGTCCTTCTCGGGCTTGGAGAGGTTAACGGTGATATCAAGATCGCCGTACTTTCCGTTATATACCCACTTAAGATCCTTTGCAACTCTGTATGTACGAATATAATCACTGTTACGGCAAAGATCGTAGAAATAATCGGTTGCCGCCTTGGGGGATTCAGCATAATAGGAACGGAATACACGAATCACCTCGCTTGGACGGGGCGTAATGAGACCCATAATCAAGGTATCAAAAAGATCGCGATAAACAACGCTGTTGCTCTCAAGAATACCCTTCTCTGCCGCATAGTCGCAGAAAGCCGCAAGAATATCCTCTAAGGGCTCCTCTGCTATCTCCTCGGTAGGAGCAACGTATTCAGCCTCGCCGAGAGCCGCAAGAATAAGATTGACAGAATAATTTACGTCCTCTTCGCAAATAAGTTTCTTTGCAAGAGCATAATCAATAAGCTGTTTTATTTTTACAGAAATGTTCATAAAATTCTCCCGTAATTGATTTATTAGCTTTATTATATCACTTATTTACCGCTATGTCAAAGGAAATCTCAAATTTTGTTGACTTTTGGCTTCAAAAATGTTAAAATAATAAAAATGCTTAAAAACAGGTAGAAAAAAGTGAGTAACATTAAAAAAGACGTAAGAATAAAAATACATTCCGAGCTCTATGACGTTGATGCATCGCTCTTCTCCGATGAAGAGGTGGACTTCAACAACGTTCCTATGAGCGAGGAGGCTCCCGAGCCCGATATATTTGATATGAATTCGATAGGCACCTACACCGACGACGGCGAGAGAATATCGATATCCTATAACGAGAGCGAGGCCACGGGAATGGAAGGCTCGGTTACAACGGTAACCTTCCTCAAAAGCGAGCCGACTATCGTAAGCATGATTCGTGAGGGAGCGGTTTCAACAACGCTCGTTTTCGAAAACGGCAAGCGCCACCATTGCATATATAACACACCCATTATGCCCTTCGAAATCTGCGTACGCACGCTGAAGGTCGAAAATTCGCTTCTGGGCATAGGAGCGCTCTCACTCGATTACATTGTCGAGCTCCGCGGCGCAAAGGCAGAAAGAACGAAATTCTCTATGCAGATATTGAATTAAATCAAAGATAGATAAAATAAAAAAGCTGTCTCTTCAGCGCAGAGAAAATTCCCTCTTGTGCTCGAATAAGACAGCCTTTTTTATACTCTTACACCCTTTGTGTAAAAATTACAAATTTTTCCAATATTTTTTGTTAAAGTTTGTAATTGGAAATTTTTGTAAAATCATTGCTTTTTCTTTTGAAATATGGTAAAATATGGATGTTGAAATAATTACCATTTTTTAGGAGGTTTTACAAAATGAAAAACGAAATCAAAATACTTATCGCAGACGAAGACGCATCAAGCAGAAGTGCCCTTGCAGGAGAGCTTAAACGCGCGGGCTTTGATACCGTAATAGAGGCAGGCAACGGCGAAGAGGCACTTATTCTCATAGAACGAGTTCGCCCCGACGTGGCAATAATTGACGTGTGGCTCTCAAAGCTTGACGGGATCGGCGTTATATCGCAAGCAAAAACGCTTAAGCTTGGTGAGGACAAGCTCCCCGCAATGATAATCGTCTCAGCAGTGTCAAAGCAAAGCCTCTTTATTGAGGCGGCAAAGGCGGGCGCCGACATCTGCCTCTTAAAGCCATATAACATAGAAAGCCTTTGCCGACACATTCTCTCACTCTCTGCAACAAGAAACGGAGAGATTGACACCGAGAGCACGCTCGAGCGTTCCCCCGACGTAGAGTCGCAGGTAACAAAGATAATTCACCAAATCGGAGTACCCGCACACATCAAGGGATATCAATATCTCCGCACAGCGATTTTACTTACAGTCAACGACGGAGAGATAATAAATTCAGTAACAAAAATCCTCTACCCCACGGTTGCAAAGCAATATCACACAACGACCTCTCGCGTTGAGCGTGCCATCCGCCACGCAATCGAGGTCGCATGGGATAGAGGCGATATTGACACTCTCAATTCCTATTTCGGCTATACCATTCAAACAAACCGCGGAAAGCCCACAAATAGCGAATTTATCGCTATGATCGCCGATAATTTGAGACTTAAATATA
>JAZLCC010000079.1:0-2046 GCA_045614065.1 Eubacteriales bacterium
GTTGCATACACAGGTGGATACGTTAAGGATGCAAGTGGAAATAAAACCTACGTAGCATGGACCGATGATGCTTACAGTGAGTATTCCTTTAATTTCAGCAGAATAAATATTAACGGTACCGTTTATAATATTACATCCTACGATCCCTATGCAATGTATAATAAATTCCAGTGCGAGGATGCATATGATCTCGTGCTTGAGCCTTGCGTAAAGCAAATAGGTGAGTATGCCTTTGCGGCGAAGAATGATGAAAACGTTGTTTTGGGTCTTGTAAGCGTTGAAATAAAGGGCGATCCTAAAATAGAAGGATACTCTTTTGCATACAATAACGTTTTGGAGAGCTTTAGAGCTGAAAATCTTACCTCACTTGACGGTGGATATAACCTTTCGAATAACAACTCGTTGAGCACCGTTTATATGCCTAATTTGAATACTGTAAGCGGTGGCGGTGATATCAGCACTTGTCCGTCTCTCGAAAGAGTTGATATGGGTGTTGTTGAAAGAACCGAGGTCAATAAGACCTTCTATACGTCAAATGATGATTATTCTTATGTGAAATTCTATATTCACACCGCGAATGCCTCGGCGCCAAGCTTTTATAAAGCAGCTCTTGCAGCCGATTATAGATTTATCTTTGTAAAGGAAAGCTACGCAGGTCTTTACAAAAAGACAGAGACCTATACCGGTGTAACCGAGATGGGCGAAAACGGATTTGATGCGCTCCTTGAAGCAGATATCAACGGTGGAAGTGTTGAAGAGGGCGAAGAGGTTGCTTATTACTATATTCTCAAAAACGGTAATGCGCATATTGTTGCATGCTTGCTTGATAGGATAGATGCGACCGGCGGGGATTATACCACGATAGAAACTCTTGGTGGCTATCCCGTTACCTATATTGGTTCTGCGGCATATCATTTTACTTATATGATTGCGCAGAGTATAACAATACCCGATGATATTGTTATTGTTGGTGACTATGCTTTCGATTCGAGTAAGGATGCCTTTAAAAAGTATTGCATTACGCTTGATCTTAACGAATTGGTTAAGGCGGGAAAGGGTGCCTTCTACTATATGGATATGGTGAAGGTGATAGGCGATAACTTCGAAGAGGTTGGAGCAAAGACCTTCTCGTATAATCAGAGCTTGATGGTTGTTGATCTTCCCAATCTTTCAAGAAGTCGTCCTGCGGGTTCAAGTGTAACTCTTCCTAAGGTCTTTGAAGGATGCTCTAATCTCAGAGCTGCATATATAGGTCTTTCGAACGATATTTCCTACGATGATGCGTTGTCTAGAACGAAAAATTATATTAGATTTATTAATTTTGTTGGTGGTTCTACGAGTATAACGCTTTCCAAAGTTAATACCGCTATAAATAGTGGTGTTCCTAAGGTATCAACTTCTTTTGAAAATAATTTTGTTAATAGTGATAAGAGCTTTAGTAATATCTATTTCTCCGATTATTATACCTATGAGATAGATATTGGAGATCTTTCGGGCAGTATTGAGCTTCCCGGTTACGTTTACCACGATATGGGTAACGGTGAGGTCGAGCTCTTCTCGGTTTCTCCCGACGTTGAACTTTTCGGAGAGTACGTAACGAATGCAAACGCTAAGCTTGATTATTTGACTCCGGGTGCTTTGTACAAAGACGGCGACGGATATGCCTCGAGGGATAACGGTACAACACCTGTTTATAAAGTAACCTCGTTTGGTAAGCATGCCTACGGTGCTGCAAGCTTCTCGGGTGTAGATAATTTCATAATTGCAGATAGCGTTACAAAGCTTGAAAATCGCGCTCTTAACGGTTCGGCATATTGGAGTACTGTAAGTACAATAACTGTTTTGTCGAATGTTAATTGTCTTGATCTTGCTAACGTAACCGAGGTTGGTGAGTACGTATGCTATGAAAATTCTATGAAGCAGATACAAGCAAATAACTTGCAGAAAATAGGAAGCTTTGCTTTCTCAGATTGCAGATCTCTTGAAAGAGTATATTTGCCTGCGTTGACCGAGTTATCTGGTTCTTACAATTTTAGATATTGTACT
>JAZLCC010000080.1:0-9382 GCA_045614065.1 Eubacteriales bacterium
CTTTTAAAAAAGCTTGGCCAAAACTCATCCCTTGGGTGCAGTGCGAACATAGCACTCTTGAACGTCGAGCGCACAATGTGCGCCAAAAATCTTCCTGTTGGAAGTTTTTTGCGCCACTTTTTTTCAAAAAAGTGGCATATAAAGCGACCTCCCACAAGTCATTCGATTCTAATAATTAGAACAGAGATATCGTCGGTAGAGCCATTAGATGCGGAATATTTTACAATAAGCTCTGCGATGCGATCAAGACTCCGAGAAGGCAAACTTTGAGAGAGAAGATCAAAAAGCCAAGGGCATTCCTCGCCCTCACCTGTAACGCCATCGCTAACCATAACTATAACGTCTCCACGGCGAAGCTCAAGAGAAGAGGTTTTCAAATCTACGTCGGGAAGAATACCTATAGGCATAGTCTCAGAGCGGAGCTTAAAAAGTCTACCCTTGCGATAGACGTAGCTGGGAGCGGCTCCGCATTTATAAAATTTAGAACGTCCGTTCATAAGATCGATTTCAAAAAGATCGAGAGTTGAAGAGCATTCAACACGATTTTCATAGGAAACACTGCGTAAAAACGAATTAAGCATCGAAATAAGCTCCTCGCTCAAAGAGCCGACGGTTAACATATTGCAAAGAAACGAGACCGCCATTTGAGAAATTGCAGATGCCTCTGCTCCACATCCCATTCCGTCGCTTATAAAAGCGAAAAATCGCCCCTCGCTATTTTTAAACACGGTAACGTTATCACCGCAAACGCTCTCGTTTTTGGCAATAACCCTGCGTCTGACAACCGATGCCGAGCTCTTCTCACGCTCGCAAAGCGTAAGAGATGCCAAGGCTTCGCCCTCTCTGCGAACCTCTGCACCGTCAAAATCTATCAAAAAAGGCAGATGCGGCGCTATCGCCTCGGCAATCTCACGCGACCTTTCCTTAAGCATTTTTCTATCCAATCCCTTAATATATACTGTCTTTTTCCGCACACCGTAAACAAGAACTCCGCTTATTTTTGCATCTAAGGAATTTAACACCGAGCAAAGCCTTAACGATAGCTCACGATCGGTTTTATATTCGTTTTCCTCGCATTCCGA
Organism: Eubacteriales bacterium; assembly: GCA_045614065.1. Classification (GTDB taxonomy): domain Bacteria; phylum Bacillota; class Clostridia; order Oscillospirales; family CAG-272; genus HGM12713. The sequence goes on from JAZLCC010000080.1 coordinate 1,083, forward strand.
GGCTTTCAAAAGCAGAGTCGAGAGCGCCTTATAATCAAAAGCGCCCGAATCGCCAAAGAACGAGCCATTGTATTTTTCAGCACTACCATTAGCACCGCTGCAAAAACCGCCGCACTCGCTTTCTATATCTTCAACAAGGGTTGAAAGCTTGTAAAAACCGTCGCTCACCGCCTTTCTTCTTGCATTCATTTCACGCAAGCGTATACCGTCAAGCGCGCTATCGTTAAGAACCCTGCATTCAATCCTTTTTTCGGCAGAGCTTTTTGCCTTTTCAACCGCAGACTCGCCTTTTCTTGGCGCAACAATATACGGTAAAAGCGTTTTATCAAGCGCAGAATAGATAAGGCACGCAGATATAATGCCGCCGAAAGCGCCCTGAAGCGCAGAAATTCCGTTTATATAAAATGCCCACGCAGAGCAAGCAAAAAGCGAAGCGAAGCAGGAAAGCGAAACCGAAAATCTTGCAAAAACTCCCGTGCAGAGCGCACCTATAACAAACAGCGGCGAGAGCATGGGCGAATAGCAAAGTCCCAGCAAAAGTCCCGCAATGGTTCCGTAGGCAATGCCGCGGGAGCAGGTTATATAAAACGTTGCTATCAAGGCAATAAGCACCGATAACGATGCGCCGTATATATTAAGCTCACGAGAGCCGAAAACGCAAATAGCCGACAGAGTTAAAATTCCAAAATCACGGTATAGACTCCTCGCCTCGCTACGCTCGCCCGTAAATTTCACGGTATATCCGCAAACGGCAAGCGCCGTAAGCGGTGAGAGTGCCGCCGACAAAAGGAATCCGAAAAGATCGTAATACAGCATTCCGCCCGCAAAAAATCTTATTGCGCCGAGCAGAGCCGCAAAAATTGCGGCATAGACCGTGCGAAGACCTATCGGCTCCTCAAATCCGTCAAGCAACACCTTTTTTGCAAGCAGATATCCGTTGTCGTCCGAGCGCCGTTTATCAAAAAATCGTAAAAGCAGGCGCACCGAAAATATCAAAAGATACACGCCTATATAAAACACCGATCCATAACCGTCAAGCGTTACCACCGACGAGACGCAAATTCCCAAAAGTAAGAGCAATGAGCTCTCGCTCGATGCCGAGATAAGCGCTATTCCAAATGGTCTTGCCCCAAACCAAAGCTCGCACGCTCCCGCAAAATATCCGCATATCAAAAGCGCCATCCTCGGCAATAGCGTACGCAATATTCTGCCAAGGTCATAGCCCTTTATGCCACTCGCCGATTTAGAATCGGCGTTTTTTCTTTCCTCATTCATAAAATCACATCCTTTTATTTTCAAAAATTATTTTTAAAAATCATTTTCGCAAAGCATTTATTCACTCGTTATTTTAGCAAAGAGGGAGCAAATATTAAGTCGAAGCACGTCGGCGAGCGTAATTATTTTCATTTAATTTACATTAATTTATATTTTTTAAGAGCTTTTTTCAAAAAATAGCCGATAATCCTTGAATATCGGTTAAAAATATGTTATAATAATTTTAATTAGCTTAATTTATTAATACACGTCAGAGGTTTAATATAATGTCAAAAAGAGAAGATTCAAAAAAAGCAAAGGAAGCGGCAAAGGTTGCCAAAAAAACCGAAAAAGTCGCTAAAAAGGGTAAAAAGCTTACAGCTCGCTCGGGCTTTGAAAAGGTTATGCCCTACGTTTTAATAATGCTCTCGCTTATTTTAGGTCTTTGCTTCCTTTTCGTAAATATCGTAGGAAGCCAACAGCGTGCGCTTCTAATACTCCAACAGTTCATCTGCGGACTTTTTGGCGGTGCGGCTTATTTTCTGCCCGCAATAATGCTCACCGTGGGTATTGTTTGGATATCCTTGCATCTTAGATTCAAGCCGAGCGACGCGCGTGAGGGCAGCGAGAAGGTTCCCGCATTTATAAGCGCAAATCAAAAAGCGATAAGAACGACCATACTCCTTTTTCTTGAGTTCTTTATGCTCTCAACGATTCTCGGTATAATCGCAAATATCGCAACCGACAACACCGATTACGATTTAGTTGCTCTTTGGGAGCACGCGGCAGACGAGATGGAATTTGTTTCGGGCGGAGTTATCGGCGGTTCGTTTGCGTTCCTCTTCGGACTTTTCCACAACGTAATATCGCTCGTTGTTCTCATAATTCTTTTCGTATTCATCCTTATGATGATTCTTGGCTTTACACCGCAGTATATATACAACAAAGTTCAATATCAGCGTGAGCTTGCGGCTCAAACCGAGGAATATGACGAAGAAGAGGACGAAAAGCGTATGCAGGCTCTTCGTGAAAAAGAAATTGAAAGAGCAAAAAAGCGTCATCAGCGTGAGCATATTGCCGAGCAAAAGCGTGAGGCAAGAGCATTTGCCGAGGCGCAGGAGTTTGGCAACACCGAGCTTCAGCCCCCATCCGAGGAATTTTTAAAGCCTAAAAACAGAAAAGCCCCCGAGCCCGAAATTGAGTTCGAGGACGATGATGACGATATCCTTCTTGACAGCGTTGGAATTACCGATGCTGACATAAACGATATGAATGCGCCTCAGTACCCCCGATACGAAAACGCGGGCATCGACTTTGGCGGCGACGACGTAATTGACGGCAATCCCTCGGTTGACGAGCTTTTGAGCGGCATCGGCGAGGATGATTCCGACTATGAGCCTATCCAAATGTCGCAGATAAGCAACGACGAGCTCGGCGCAGATCTTCAAAGCATTATTCCCGAAAAGGCTGAGGAAACGATTCAAGAGGAGATCGCTCTTCCCTACGTTTTCCCGCCTATCGATAAGCTCTCTATAAACAAGAATGCCGCCGACCCCAACGTTCAAGCCGAGCTTCAAGAAAACGCAAAAATTTTGAAGGACACCTTGAAGAGCTTTAACGTTCAGATACGCGACATCAACTACTCTCGCGGACCTACGGTTACACGTTACGAGCTTAAGCCCGAGGTAGGAACAAAGGTAAAATCAATCGCAAACCTTGTCGACGATATCGCACTCAACCTTGCAACGTCGGGCGTTCGTATTGAAGCTCCTATCCCCAATAAGCCTGCGGTTGGTATTGAGGTACCTAACCGCCATCCCGAAATAGTTTATCTCCGCGACCTTATTGAAAGTTCGAAGTTCGTAGAGTCAAAGAGCCGTGTTACCGCATGCCTTGGTAAGGACATCGGCGGAAACGCCATCTGCTTTGATATTGCCAAGATGCCTCACCTTCTCATTGCGGGCGCTACGGGTATGGGTAAATCGGTGTGCATAAACTGTATTATCATAAGCTTGCTCTACAAGGCTCGTCCCGAAGAGGTAAAGCTTATACTTATCGACCCCAAAAAGGTTGAATTTGCCATGTATAAGGACATTCCCCACCTCTATGCTCCTATCGTAAGCGATCCCAAGAAGGCAACGGGCGCTCTTGCATCTGCCGTTGTTGAAATGGAGCGCCGCTTTGAGCTTATAGAGAATGCGGGTGTTCGTAACATCGACGGCTATAATCAGACGATTGCCGACGATCCCACGCAGGAAAAGCTTCCTCAAATAGTAATCATCATCGACGAGCTTGCAGACCTTATGATGACTGCGGGCAAGGACGTAGAATCGTGCATCTGCCGTCTTGCACAGAAGGCAAGAGCTGCGGGTATCCACATTATAATTGGTACTCAGCGTCCGTCAGTTGACGTCATTACAGGTCTTATTAAGGCAAATATACCCTCTCGTATAGCTTGTACGGTTGCATCGCAGATCGACTCGAGAACCATTCTCGATATGGCGGGTGCAGAAAAGCTTATCGGTCGAGGCGATATGCTCTTTGCTCCCGTTGGAGCAAGCAAGCCTATGCGTGTTCAGGGCGCATTCGTAAGCGACTCCGAGGTTGAGGATATAGTTAACTTCGTTAAATCCCACAACTCCGGCGCAAAATATAACGCAGACTTCATATCCACAATGGAAACCACCGCAAAGACCCTCAATGCAAAGAAGAGCGATATGGGCTCATCCGAGGAATTTGACGAGGGCGCTTCAAGCGGCGGCGGAGATACAAAGTTTGAAGAAGCGGTTAAGCTTGCTATCGATGCAGGAAAGATTTCCACCTCGCTTCTCCAGCGCCGTCTCGGCGTAGGCTACGGCAGAGCCGCAAAGCTTATAGACCTTATGGAAGAAAAGGGCTACGTCAGCCCCCCTAACGGCACAAAGCCCCGTGAGGTAATTATCACAATGAATGAATTTCTCGAAAGAAAATCATCGGGTGATATCGAATAATTTCGCACAGAACAAAATTACACTGAAGTAAATTTATAAAAAACCGCTTTATTATCAAAAAAACGATAGTAAAGCGGTCTTTTTAGGTATAAATTCTTGCGAATTTCATTTTTAAGTGTAATTTTCAGCCTCGTTTTCGCCCTGATTTATCTTGGCAAAAAATCTTTTTCGCCATCACCGATAACGTTAATTATACTATGTATAAAAAGAAAAGATCCACGCTTTGAGCGTGGATCTTCGTCTTGATTTTAAAACTGCGTTTTAAGCTTTTCAACGCACTCTGCGCAAACGCGCTTACCGTTGAAATAAACGATATTTTCTATGTTGTTGCAAAATACGCACGCGGGCTGATATTTTTGCAAAATTATCTTATCATTGTCGGTGAATATCTCGATAGCATCCTTCTGCTGGATGTCGAGAATTTTTCTAATCTCAATAGGAAGAACAATTCTTCCCAACTCGTCAACTTTGCGTACTACGCCTGTGGATTTCATGACTTTCCCTCCTTGGAACATAAATTTTATCACAAAAGCACTGCATAATTTAGTGGCTAATTAGCTGGGCATTTCGATATATATTTACATTATAGTAAAATTTACGACCTTTGTCAACATATTTTGAAAAATTAACAAAAAAATCAAAATTCCTTCAAAAATTATAACATTATTTGGTATTTTAAGTCTTTTTGAGGGCAAAAATAACATAAAAAAACGCAAGGAAATTTTTTATATGATAAAAGGCATATACAAGGAATTTATAACGGTTAAAATAAAGAACAATCCGCTTTACGAAGAGGCAATATTCGTTTTAAAGGAGAGTATCGACAAAGGCGGTAAAAGGAAAAGCAAGGATCTTGCCTTTGAGGCAAACAGAATTTTATGCGAAAGCGGAATAAAGCAACCCAAAAGAAGAACAAAAATCGCTAAAAGAATTATTTTTTCTTCGCTTTTAGTGCTTTTTGGAGCTTTTATGGGCTTTGCTTCCTGCTTTTTTATAATTAAATTCGGCAGCTTTTAAGCCCTTCCTTGACTTTTCTTAATAATTGTGATATAATAGCAATGACGAAAATTAAATACCTCGCCAAGCAGTGAAATACAGGGAGCGGTACTGTATTTTGAGGCTTGGCAAAGCGTTTTGCATTTTTTACGCAAAAATACTTATAAAAGGAGATTTTATGCCCAGAAAGGAAATAAAAAAGATTACTAACAAAATCATGCAAAAGCCACCGAGAAAGGAAAAATCCAAGCTTAAGGTAATAGCTCTCGGCGGTCTTGGTGAAATAGGAAAAAACATCACCGTTATCGAATACGAAGACGATATAATCATTATAGATTGCGGACTCGGCTTTCCCGACGACGATATGCCGGGTATCGACCTTGTTATCCCCGACGTTACCTACCTTGAGGATAACGCCGACAAGATTCGCGGAATACTCCTCACTCACGGACACGAGGATCACATCGGCGCTCTCCCCTACGTTTTACGTCAGATAAATCCCCCAATCTTCGGCACTCGATTAACTCTCGGAATACTCAAAAACAAGCTCGACGAGCATTCCTTGCCCGTAAAGCCCTCGCTTAACTGCGTTGAAGCGGGAGACACAATAAAGCTCGGCGTTTTCTCGGTTGAATTTATACACGTAAACCACTCGATCGCCGATGCCTGCGCACTCGCCATCGGAACCCCCGTGGGAACCGTTATACATTCGGGCGACCTTAAGGTAGACGTTACACCGATAGACGGTGATATGATAGACCTCACCCGATTTGGTGAGCTTGGCAGAAAGGGCGTTTTGCTCTTTATGTGCGAATCCACAAACGCAGAAAGAAACGGACACTCGCCATCCGAGCGCTCGGTTGGAAAATCGCTTGAATATATCTTCACTCTCAACAACGATAAACGATTGATAATAGCAACCTTCTCCTCAAACGTGCATCGAGTTCAGCAGATAATCGATGCAAGCGTTCGACACTCTCGCAAGGTTGCCATAACGGGACGCAGTATGCAAAATATCGTAAGCGCCGCAGTTGAGCTCGGTTATATGAACGTTCCCGAGGGCGCGCTTATAAATATAAATGAGATCAAGCGCTACAAGCCCGAGGAGCTGACTATCATTACAACGGGAAGCCAAGGCGAGCCTATGTCGGCTCTCTTTAGAATGGCTCTCGGTGAGCATTCTCAGGTAACGCTTGGCAGAAACGACCTCGTTGTGCTCTCCTCAAGCCCGATTCCGGGTAACGAAAAGCTTATTAACAGAATAGTAAACGAGCTTATCAAAAACGGCGTAAACGTAGCTCGCGACCCCGCCCTTGAGGTTCACGTTTCGGGCCACGCATACAGAGATGAATTAAAGCTTCTCACCGCCCTCATAAAGCCTAAATTCTTTATGCCGATACACGGCGAGCACCGCCATCTTGCGGCAAACAAGGAGCTTGCCGAAGAGGTTGGAATAAAGAGCGGCAATATAATCCTCTCCGAAATAGGCCAAGTTCTTGAGCTCGACCGCAGAAGCGCAAAGCACCAAGGCTCGGTGCAGTCGGGCAGAGTTTTGGTTGACGGCTACGGCGTCGGCGACGTTGGTAACATCGTTTTAAACGATAGACGCCACCTCTCGCAGGACGGACTTATCGTTGTTGTATCTGCGATCGATATGACGACGGGATATCTTGTTGCCGCACCCGAAATAATCTCTCGCGGATTCGTATATATGCGCGAGGCAGAGGATCTTATGAACGAAATACGCGAGGTTGCCACCGAGAGCATCTGCAAATATCTCGACAGAGCAAGAAGGATCGACCGTATGGAGCTCAAAAATAAGATAAAGGACGACCTCACGAGATATCTCTACAGCAAAACCAAGCGAAGACCTATGATCTTACCCGTCATAACCGACGTTTAATTCTTATGTATTTTGCACAAAATTGATTATAATTGCGTTTTTTCGTGAGTTTTTTATGCTCTGTTCACAATTAGTTCACAATATTATAGTATAATGTAAAAAGTGATTTTATATCTAAAAAATTTTTAAATAGAGGTGGAACCCAACAATGGGAAAGTTGAAAATTTCAAAAGCTAAAAAGAACAAAAATTCAAGAGGCTCGAGCGGAATTCCTAACTGGCTTCTCTCTACCCTCGTAATCATCGTTGTACTTGCAGTACTTGCTACCTGCGCAAGCACCTTCATTGCATCGAGCGGTATCACTATGAGATGGAGCACAGCAATGTCGCTCAACGACTACAAGGTTGACGGAAATATGATGTCGTATTTCTACAACACAACCTATATGAACTTTATAAACAATTACTCGGCGTACATTTCGTATTTCAGTATTGACACAAGCAAGGATCTTAAGGATCAGGAGTTTGCTCCCGAGGGATCTTACGACAGCATCTTCCTTGGCGAATTCGACGGCACTTGGTTTGATTACTTTATGAGCCAGACCAAGGATTCCGTAAAGCAGCTTCTTATCTACGCCGCAAAGGCTGAGGAGCTCGGCGTTGAGCTTACCGATGAGGATAAGGCAGACATCGAGGCTTCTATCGATACGCTTATCATCAACATAAGCTCCACTTACGGCTCGGGTCTTTCCGAGGATACTTACATTACCAACGTTTACGGCAAGGGCGTTAAGCGTGGAGACATTCGCAAGGCAATGGAGCTCTCTACCCTTGCATCCAAGGTTGCACAGAAGATCAGCGAAAACATCGAGGCAGGAATTACCGATGAGCGCATTGATAAGACCTACGCAGACAACAAGCTCGAGTTTGACCTTGTTGACTACTACAGCTACACCATCAGCGTTTACTACAGTGATGCAGTAGCAAAGACCTACCCCAACAAGTCCTCTACCGACACTCTCACCACTGAGGAGAAGGCAGCAGTTATGGAATGCTACAAGTCGATGATAGAGGAAGCTCGCGCGACAGCTGACGAGCTTGCTAAGAAAACCACTCTCGACGAGCTCCGCAACGCAGTTGTTGCATACGATGCAAAAGATCTCTTCGACAGTGAATACACCACTGCGGTCAAGAGCCTTACCGATGCTCAGAAGCCTT
>JAZLCC010000081.1:0-4427 GCA_045614065.1 Eubacteriales bacterium
CGTATACTTGGAGCACCGACGGAAAATGTAAGCGTTGGGTTGGTTACTACAAGTGCAAGAGCGCATCTACTGATGAGAAGACGCCCGCAGGAAATTTGAGTGCGGATAGGCTCGTATTGACGTCGGGTAGCGAGTCATACACGGTTATCTTGACAACCCCGATTACAATTAGCAACCCCTCTTAATTAAAAAATCAGATAGCAGGCTATCTATAAAAGGTAGCTTGCTATCATAAGGATGAAGATATGAATTTAATAACGATTTTGGTATTGCTTGTAGGTACTATCGGTATGATGATACCGATGTTCTTTCAATCAAGAAAATATGCGGTTAAGCTTTGGAAGATAATTCCGATAGCTTTTGTGCTTACAATAACCGGCACGCTCGGAACATATCTTTGGTATTTTGTTGAAAATTTTGAGTTTGGCGGCCGCTCGTTTTATGGCGCAATCTTCTTTGTCCCCATTGTTTTTATCTTGTTTGCGTATATCATACGAGTTCCATATGGCCATTTGATGGATCTTTGTGCACCCGCAGAGTGTATTATGCTTTCTATTATGAAGATAAAATGTATGATAGACGGCTGTTGCATCGGCAGACCCCTCTTTTATACAGAGGCAGGGGAAATAGTACGCTTTCCAAGCCAAGCCGTTGAATTGGCAGTGGCATACGTATTGGCGTGGGCATTGCTTATGATGTCCTTCCGTGAGGGCTTTAGAGGTAAGGTCTTTGCGTGGTATATGATACTTTACGGCTCTTCGCGCTTCATCTTGAATTTCTTCCGTGATGAATGGGCGACGTACGACGGCGGAATGATCCCGCTCGGCAACGTATGGTCGGTATGCGCCATTATTATCGGTATTGTTTGGATAATAATTTATAATAAGCGAAGTAAGGCTTTGAGCCGAAAGGCAGAATAATCTTTAAATTTATGGAAAGGAGCAATTATGTGTCAAAGTAAGAAAAAAACTAATATATTACGTATTTTGGCGGCTATGATAGTAGCAATCATGTTGCTTTCTTTCTGCGCCTTTAAGACCTCTGCTTTGACGGGCGGTTCTTGCGGCGAGGGCTTGATGTGGACGCTTAATGCGGGAACCCTCACCATCAGCGGCAAGGGCGATATGAAGAATTACAAGGATAGCGATATGGCTCCTTGGTATGAATTTAGAGAGGATATCGTCCGTGTAAATATAGAAAACACGGTTACCTCAATAGGCGATTTTGCTTTCTTCGGATGCAAAAATTTGATATCGATTCAAATTCCCGATTCGGTAAAATCCATTGGAAGATATGCTTTCACTTCGTGCGAAAGACTAACGTCGGTTCAATTTGGCGGGGGATTAACCTCTATCGGCGAGGCGGCATTTTATAACTGCTTTGCCTTGACGTCCTTGCATCTTCCTTACGGCTTGACCGATATTGGCGCACAGGCGTTCTACCGTTGCGAATCGCTTTATACGGTTACCATTCCCGCAGACGTAAGAAATATGGGAACATCTGTTTTTGCATATTGCAAAAACTTGGTTCGCGCCGAGGTTAAGGCAAGACTTACCTCGCTCCCGTCTTGGACCTTCTACGGATGCGAAATGCTTACAACGGTATATTTTGCAGAAACGATAAGCGGCATAGAAAATTCTGCGTTTAAGGAGTGTGAGAGCCTCACAACCGTTTACTATGATGCTGACGAGAAAAAGACCGAGATCATAGAAAAACAAATCGAGAAAGATCTTCCCGTCTTTGGAATTTGCGGATACGTCAGCAACGGTGATATGTCTTCGTCAAGCATGTCGGGACAGTTTATAGAGCATTCCGATAATACTGCAACGCAGATAGATACCACGGTAAAGCAGGATGATAACATCACCTTGGTTTATAAGATAAGCAGAACTTATCAGCTCGGAAGCACACAAAAGGGAACCTACGTTGCCGATATTTCTCTTACCGTAATGCAAAATAAGGCTTGGGATTATGCTATCGAGCAGTTAAGCGAAACCTTAAAATATATCGTAAGCACCTATTCAAGGCAGGCGGATATGAGTAAAACCACCGTTACGTTGTATATGAACAACGATACGGTAATATCAAGCAAGCTGCTTGAATTTCTCTCGGGAAGAGATCTTAAGCTTATATTGATATCCTCTAACGGTTCAACCTGGAAGGTTGATTGTAACGTTATTAATATAAACGCCTCGGGCTCTGCCGAAAGCACTAACGCCCCCTCAAGGGATTATTCTCATACCTTGACCGAGGCCTCGAAAAACTCGCAAAATAAGCTTGGCACCGACAATTGCTATAACCTACATTTTGGTGATAGCGTTGAAAAGAATGCAGAGGTTATAGTTCAGCTTCCCCCAAAGACTGCGGCAAATAGCAACGCATATTTGTATCAGGTCGAATCCGATGGAAGCTATACTAAATTGCAGGCTGTTAGAGTTGACGATAAGGGAAAAGCGCATTTTTATATTGCATCGGTAGAAAAGGATACCGAGTATGTAATAGGTCTTAACGTCCCCGGCGAGAGCACCGATGACGTTCTCGTTACCGACGAGGAGAATGAGCAGATATATCGCTACGGCTCACCCTTGATGCGCTTGGAGGAGATATCCTACGTTAATATGGGAAGAAACTCCTCGTGGGGATTGAAGGGCAGCGATGTGATGTGGATATTGATTGGCGTTGTTCTCGGACTCACGCTTATAATAGGCGGCGTTATGTTCGTATGGAACAAGAAAAACAATAAGTCCGTTGCAAAAGTAAAGAAAAAAGTCAAATAATAAATAAAAAATACGCTCGATGATCGAAAAACGATTGTCGAGCGTATTTTTTTAATTTATAAATTTATTAAATCATAAATCGGTTTTCCACAAGCCGTGGAGATTGCAATAAGCGTATACGGCAACGGGAGCTTCCTCGCAGAGAGCAAAGCTTACGGTAGGCTCGCCACCGATAGGAAGGCACTTGCGCTGACCGCCTCTGTTGGTCTGGAGATATACCCAAGCAATATGATGCTCTTCGAGCATGGGGTGAGCAACCGAGCCAATGGTTACCTTAACGATATCGCCGTTCTTTTCAACAACGGGAATATGCTTTTCGTGGCTCGCTTCAACAGTACCGGGCTCAAGCAACGTCATTTTCTGACCGCAGCACATCATGGGAACACCTGCATTGTGGATCACACCGATAATGTTACCGCAGTGCTCGCAAACGTAAAATCTGATTTCACACATAATTAAAAACCTCCGTTTTTATGATTTTCTAACATTATACTTTTTCGCTTTTAGCGTCAAAAATATTCATCTGACTGTCATTTTTTGCGCTTTTGTAGGGAATACCCAAATGCTCGTAAGCAAGACGGGTAACGCAACGTCCGCGCGGAGTACGGCTTAAAAATCCTATCTGCATAAGGTAGGGCTCGTAAACGTCCTCAAGTGTAATAGCCTCCTCGCCAACGGTTGCGGCGAGAGTTTCAAGACCAACGGGTCCGCCGTCATAAAATTTAATAATAGTTTCCATCATTCTGCGGTCGGTATTGTCAAGACCCAAAGAGTCTATTTCAAGGCGGCTTAATGCAAAGCTTGCAATCTCCGCATCAATAGCCTTTTTTCCACTAACCTGCGCAAAATCACGAACTCGCTTTAAAAGTCTGTTTGCAACACGGGGAGTTCCGCGTGAGCGAGATGCAATTTCACGAGCACCGTCGGGAGTAATATCAAATCCAAGTATTCCTGCGCTTCGCGTAACAATGGTTTGAAGCTCCTCGGTGGTGTAAAGCTCGAGCTTTAATATAACGCCAAAACGGTCTCTAAGCGGCGTTGTAAGCTGTCCTGCACGTGTTGTAGCGCCTATAAGAGTAAATTTGGGAAGATCTATTCTTATACTGCGAGCCGAAGGGCCTTTACCGATAATTATATCGAGCGCATTATCCTCCATAGCGGGGTAGAGTATTTCCTCTATCGAGCGTGAAAGACGGTGTATCTCATCGATGAAAAGCACGTCTCCCTCGGAGAGATTTGTAAGAAGAGCCGCAAGATCACCCTGCTTTTCGATAGCGGGTCCCGAGGTAACTCGAATGTTTACGCCCATTTCGTTTGCAATAATGCTTGAAAGTGTTGTTTTACCAAGTCCGGGGGGGCCGTAGAGCAAAACGTGATCAAGGCTTTCACCGCGAAGCTTTGCGGCTTCAATGTAGATTTTAAGGTTTTCCTTAACTCGCTCTTGACCAATGTAGTCGGAGAGGGTTTTGGGGCGGAGCGATATATCAACGTCGCTGTCCTCGCTCTTAAAGGAGGTGGTAACTATTCTGCTTTCAAATCGGCTTTCAAAATCAAATTCTTCACCGTTCATGTTCTATAACCTCCTTATCTCATAAGCTTTTTAAGCGCAAGACGAATGATCTCATCAAGCTCAAGAGCCTCAACGTCTAT
>JAZLCC010000082.1:0-5184 GCA_045614065.1 Eubacteriales bacterium
CATACTTATTTTTAAAATGCAATACCTTTTTTGAAATTTTTTTAATTTTTTTATTATTTTTTTGTTGGAAATGTTTTTGTCGCTTTTTTATTAAGGGAAACTTCAAATTTCGTTGCTTTTATCCCTATCAGTCAGCTTCGCTGACAGCTCTCCCAACGGGCGAGCCTTTTAATGCATCATCCCTTGCCGTGGCGGGAAAGCATAAAATTTTATTGTTTTTAATGAAAAGCGCACTATAAGGGAGAACCCCCGACGAGGGTTCTCCCTCTTTATTTGCGTTGCAAATAAATTCACCCTCTCCTGCGTTTTTCGAACGATAAAGGGTTGCGCTCTCTGCGGAGAGCGCCAAGGGCTTCGCGCCCTTGACCTGCGCAAGCTTTTAAAAAAGCTTGACCAAAATTTGCTCCTTGAGTGTAATGCGAACATAGCACACACAACCGTCGGGCTCGCTTTGAAAACTCCGTAAAACTTTCCCTTATGAACGTTTTTGCGGAGCTTTTTTCAAAAAGCGACCCTAAAACAGTGCGAACATAGCACTCTCAATCGTTGAGCGAAAATGTGCGTCAAAAATCTTCCTGTTGGAAGTTTTTTGCGCCACTTTTTTTCAAAAAAGTGGCATACAAAAAACAATCGCTCTGCTACTTAAAAAACCAATGGCCGCCAATGCGGAACGCATAAGGGCGATTATTAGTGATCCAATTTGACGTAGCATAGGTAGGGTTTACAAAGAATAAAATCTCGTCGGATATCGAATAGCCCTCAAGGCATATTTTGGCGGCGAGAATACTCTCTGCTGTAGGGGGATTATAGATAGTACCATATGACACAGGTGAGAACTGCGTTCCATACTTACGGTCAAATATAACGCCGTATATAGTATTAGGATAAGAAGAATGTGCCCGTCGGTTAAGAACTACGTTACCTACGGCAATCTTGCCTAAGAGAGGCTCGCCTCGCGCCTCGGCGCTAATAATTCGAGATAACCAATAGAGGTCATCGGAATTATAATATTTATCACCCGAAACAAAGGGTCTTGCCGACTCGGTGAGAAGAACGCTTCGAGTTCTTCCATCCCACTCAACCTCGGCAGAGAGAGCGGAAGCAAGCTGACGTATAGGCAAAAAGAGCCTGTCGCCAATATTCCTTGCGCCCGTGGGAAGATAAAGAATTCTGCCCGACGCATCGATATAGCTTGCCCCATTTCCAACGTTTATCGAGATACTGCCCTTTTTAACGGTTGCCGTCTGAGTTTTTGCATTCCAGCTTACAGAATCGGCTCCCATCTCCTCGCTAAAGGCGCGGAGCGGAACGTATGTAACCGAATCGATTATGGCGCTCTCTCCCTCGAGAATCAAACGACCCTCATAGTAGACCGATACGGGCGTTGCGCCGTCGGGAAAGTCGTATTTCTCGCTGAATTTTTCATTTTTCGTTACCGTTTCTGCCTCGGCAACTACCAATAGCAAAGCACTGGCAAGAACACATAGGCATATCGTAACACACCTAAAAAAGCTCCTTAAATATAGCATTCTGCGCTCGCTTTGCTCAAGCTCTAACGCTTTTTTACTTTTTAACATTTAAAAATTCCTCCTTTTTTAAGCCGTTTCGGCTTTTTTCTTTTTTTACCTCCTTTCTCGCTTTTTCACAATAATTATACCATAAGCCACCCCTCACTTCAAGCGGTAATATCTGCCATAGACTAAGGCAAAATCGCTCTCCGTTATTGACTTTTATAAAAAAATATGATATAATAATTCCGTATGTGTTTTACGGTTGCAGATAAACTCTGCTTACCGATATTATATTAATAAATCGAATATTTCGGAGGAAAAAGCTTTGAAAAAAAGTATGAAGCTTCGCTCGGGCGCTACTATATACCAAGTAAGCGCTGCGGAAGCGGAAAAGAAAAATTATCTCACAAGAAGAATGCTCACAACCCTGCATCTTATGCCCCTCGGCGACCCAGTTGCCTATAATACATCCGACGATGGCAGTATAATTTACTATTTCGAAGCAGAGCGCGTTGTTGAGGCTCCGCCCGAAACCTGGTATTTTCCCACCGCTCGCAAGGATACGATAACGCTTGAAAGCGGAACGGTTATTCCGAGAATGAGCACAAAGAACGCCGCCGCGGCTCACTTCTACACTGCAGATAGACTCCGCAGAATGCACTACGAGCCAATTGAGGAGCCCGTTGCCTACACTCTCCGTGCAGACAAGACCGTTCTTTACTTCTACGATAAGCGCACCGCAAACAAGCTTCCACAGCCCTGCGTAAAATGCGGAAAAGACATACGCTTTAAGCGCAAGCTCTGCGAAAAGTGCTACGCAGAGGATATGGAGCTTCGCCGCATCGAGGGCGACGCCCACCGCAACGCATATTACAATATGGACAGATCTCGCATACTCTTTTTTGACCTTGAGCTTACGGGATTCTATGACAGAGACGAAATTCTCTCGATAACTATTATCGACGGAAATGCTAATCTCATTATGGACACGCTTGTAAAGCCTACCCATACCACAAAGTGGAAGCAGACCGAAAAAATACACGGCATTACGCCCGATATGGTTGCCGATGCTCCCACGCTTGATATGATAACCGACGATATCAAAAAGATATTTGCAAACGCAGATCATATAATCGCTTACGGCGTTTCAACCGACTATAGCCATATAAAGTACATCTACAAAACCGAGGAGGAGCGCGAGGAATTGCATCGCAAGGTCCTCTGCTGCGCTACCGAGTTTGTGCGCTACACTCACGAGGTTCGCCCCGATATAGTTCACGCATCCTTGACCGATGCTATGGCTTGCTTTGACATTCCGTGGGACGGAATTGCTCACTCCTCTGCCGCAGACACCTATGCCTGCCGCAAGGTTTGGGAGGTACTCTTCCCCCACTATTACAAGAATTAATTTTAAATTTACCCTGTAAATAACATCAAATAAGGATAGATAAAATGAAACAAAGAGAAATTCTGCTTTGCAAATACGGTGAGATAGTCTTAAAGGGTGCAAACCGCAAATACTTTGAGGACACTCTCACAAGAGAAATAAAAAGACGTGCAAGAGCATACGGTGATTTCGACGTACGCCGTGAGCAAAGCACGCTTTACATAGAGCCGAAGAACGATGATGCCGATTTTGACGGCTTGTTCCTCTCGGTTCAAAAGGTATTCGGCATAGTAACGGTTGCGCGCGCGGCTGTCTGCGATAAGAATATCGACGAGATCCGCAGAGTTGCAGCTGAATACATTCCTCAGTTTTTAGAGGGCAAAAAGACGTTTAAGGTAGAGGGCAAGAGATCCGATAAATCCTTTCCCCTCGACTCCCCCGCTCTCGCTCGTGAGATAGGCGCAACAATTCTTTCGGCGGCTCGCATAAAGGTTGATGTTCACAACCCCGACGTTGTGGTTCGAGTTGAAATACGCGAGTTCGGCGCTTGCATATCTGCGGGCGCATACAAGGGCGCTTGCGGTATGCCTATATCAACTAACGGAAAGGGACTTTTGCTCCTTTCGGGCGGAATCGACTCCCCCGTTGCGGGATACATGATGGCAAAGCGTGGCGTAACCATTGAGGCTGTGCACTTTGAGTCATTCCCATATACAAGCGAGCGCGCTCGTGAGAAGGTGCTTGAGCTTGCCTCGATACTCGCAGAGTATGCAGGCGAGGTAAAGGTTCACGTTGTGTCGCTTACGCATATTCAAGAGGAGCTTGTAAAGGCTTGTCAAGAGGACTACTTTACATTGCTTTTGCGCCGATATATGATGACTATTGCAGAGCGTGTGGCAAAGCGCCGTGGCTGTATGGCGCTCATTACGGGTGAGAGCCTTGGTCAGGTTGCCTCGCAGACAATGCAAGCTCTCGGCGTTACCGACAATGCGGTATCTATTCCCGTATTCCGTCCCTGCATAGGTATGGATAAGGAAGAAATTATCACGATCTCTCGCAAAATGGGCGCATTTGAAACCTCGATTCTCCCCTTTGAGGATTGTTGTACGGTATTTACTCCCAAGCATCCCAAAACCAAGCCGGAGCTTGAAAAGGTGCTTATAGAGGAGAAAAAGCTCGACTTCGAGGCACTCTGCGACGAGGCGTTTGAATCGCTCTACACCGTTACAATAGAGCCTAAATATTGAGGTATACTATGAAAATGAAGCTCACCGCCATAGCGATAGCTATCCTTACGGCGCTCTTTATTCTCTCATTCTCAATAGCTCTGCCAATTCTCTTTCGCCCGTTCTACTATATGCAGATAGAGGCGTTCGAGCTTCCGCAGGACACAGGTCTTTCGGTTGAGGAAATAAAGCTTGCATATAACGAAATGATGGACTATTGCTTGGGTCTGCGCTCGGATTTTTCGGCAGGCACTTTGCATTTTTCCGAGGAGGGTGCCTCGCATTTCTACGACGTTAGAGTGCTTTTTCTTATAGACCTCGCCGTGCTTCTTATATCCTCAATTTCTCTTATCGCTATGGTAATAATTATTAAGGTAAAAAAGCTCACGCCATATAAATTCCTTGGCAGGAGCGCCCCTTTTTGGAGCGTTGCCTCGATTCTCGGCGCAGGCTCTCTTATCGGCATCGCATGCGCTATCGATTTTGATACTACCTTTGATATATTCCACCATATATTCTTTATAGGCAAGACAAATTGGGCGTTTAAGCCCTCTAAGGACCCCATTATAAATCTTTTGCCCGCCGAGTTCTTTCTCAATTGCGCAATATTTATAGGTGTTTCAATTCTTGTGCTTTCCGCCGTTGTCCTCGCCTATGAATTTATTCCACGCAAAAGCTTTCATAAGGGAAAATTTTAGGGTCGCTTTTGTTTGCCACTTTTTTGAAAAAAAGTGGCGCAAAAAACTTCCAACGGGAAGATTTTCGGCGCACATTTTCGCTCGTCGATTGTGAGCACAATGTTCGCACTGCACCCAAGGAGCAAATTTTGGTCAAGCTTTTTTAAAAGCTTGCGCAGGTCAAGGGCGCGAAGCCCTTGGCGCTCTCCGCAGAGAGCGAAACTCTCCTATCGTTCGAAAAACGCAGGAGAGGGTGAATTTATTTGCAACGCAAATAAAGAGGGAGAACCCTCGTCGGGGGTTCTCCCTTATTTTACGCTTTTCATTAAAAATAATTAAATTTGCACTTTTATGGTTGTGTGTGCTATGTTCGCACTGCTTTA